>LKUH01000550.1 GCA_001412425.1 Candidatus Cloacimonas sp. SDB | reverse complement strand
ATGCCAACCATATGAAGAAGGGGTAAGCCTGATTCAACAGCAATTGTTGCCAATAAATGTTTGAGCTTGGTATAATTACTGCCAATTTCTCGAGGAAAGTTAGTAATAACAGGGATTTTCTCTTTAGTTCTACGGCTAATAGCTAAACTAAGGGCATCAAAATCAGCATCAGTAAATTGAGATAAGTTTAATTCATCTTTCAATCTTACAACTACTTGAGCATATCTTTCTTCTTTTCTATGCATTCCAATCAATGGAACTCTTCCGGTAATCGCTGCTGATAGTGAGACAACACCATCATCCCTTTCACAACGAGAACCAAACATTGTATTATACCACAATATTGAAATGGATTCTGCAATACTTACATGCTGGTTTAATTTACCCGGATAAACAAAAAAAGGCATTGCAGAATATGTAGGAATAATTCCTAATTTTTCATAAAAATCTACAGCTCGCCCCATTATATTATTTATTTCTTCAATTTCTCTATCGGAGAACTCTAATTTTTCGGCTATTTTCAAATCAACAAATTTAGGCTCGATAGTAGCCGGTACACGTAATTTGCTAACTCCTTCTATCAAATCTTGCATTAGTTCTTGTCCCCATTGGCCTTGTTTCCCATACGGGAAGAACATAACATCAGGAGGCATTAAATGAGCATAGCTTATTTCTACCATCCTTTCAGCTCCTCGTGCATTTCCCATCCCAATAAGTATTTCTAAGGCTTTTTTTGCCCCAGGGCCAAAATCGCCATTTAGTATCTTTTTCTCTTCCTCATTTAAATACATCTACAACATTTCCTTCCATTAATAACCTTATTATAGATTCAGAAATTGAATTTATGAGATCATAAATACAATCTATACTAATAAAGCTGATAAGCACTCTATTTCTAAAACTATATATTCTTTCTTAAAACAACATATGGCCCTTCCTTTATAAAAGCCATTGTTGGGTTTTTCTTTTTTGTAAAACAATCATAAATAACATTTTGTAACATTGTACGAATATCTTCTTGAGAATTTGTAATAAAATCATACCCGCTCTTGCCTGGTAATTCAGCAAGTACTTCCGGAGATATGTTTGTTGTACAATAAACAAGCTGATTAAATCCGCCAATTCGCACAAAAAACTGTTCCCATTTTTGTACTTCCCATTGATCATGGGTAAATACACACTTATCGCTACAAATAAGAGGATAAAAATTTCCTAATCCCACTTCTGTAAATTTCTTCATTAAATTCTTGTAGTGTTGACTTCCTATTGGTTCCTCATCCTGATTATGAGCTAACAATATAATATACCCATCTTTTTTTAATGCGGGCATTGCGCCCCAGGCACCTTTTATTGACTGATAATGATTGACCGCACCTTTTCCTCCGTGAGTTAATACAATATCATATTCCTTATCAATTTTAACAAGGGAAAAGTCTTTTAACTGTTCCACTGCTTTTTGATGAGATTGCTCTAAATCACCGGTATAAATGCCACAAACCTGATGTTCTCCATTAATCAACACATTCACGTTAAAATCTACACCTACTCTTTTAGCAACTTCTAATGCAAATTCATGGCAAGGATTATTTTCAAATATAAGATTGTCAGCATTTTTATTATTCATAAATTCAGGCCCATGGAAAACCTGTGTTGCTTTAAGGTTTACCATTCCAGGACATATCGCTTTTCTTCCACCTGATGCCCCGGCCATGAAATGTGATTCAACTAGACCAGTTACAATATGGACATCGGCTTGAATGAAATTGCTATCAATCTGAACTGGTACTCCCATTACTTCTCCAATTGAAATTAAATCACTGGAATTACAATCATGATCAATTAACTGGTAACTGTTAAACACCTTTTCTCCAAAAGTTCTCTTTCTCCACAATTCAGAAGTGTGTGCATGAGTACCTGTTCCTATAATAATTTTTATATTCTCTCTTGCTACCCCTGCTCTCTCCAATCTGGATAGTATTGGTGAAAGAATATTACCATCATCCTTACAATTATAAGGTACCGGACGCGTATTGTCAGAAACAGCAATTGATACGGTAACTTCATCAACTGGTTTATTTTGTGATTGAATAATTTCCTCTATCGTATTACTATTAATGGGAAGATCAAAGGCTTTTTCTATTTTTGATTTCACGTTCTCTAAAGGAGGAGTGGGTTTTAATTGTAGCGTCTCACATACAGGTGGTACTCTTAAATTAATATAATCATCTAAATATTCAATACTAATTTCTTTCCAATCTGAAGTGTCGATATTATTTTGAAAATCTCTCATATTACACTCCTGTATTTTTCTAAAATTTGTCAAGGGTCAATACTACTCATAATTAGAATGAGAAATATTGACCCTCTAAGAATAAGAGACTTTTACTCTTATAATATATCTTTATTTATTATTTCTAACTCAATCCTAATTTTTCCATTGCTTCTGGAGTTGGTTTCCCATCACTATCCCATCCTCTTAATTTATAGTATCCTTCTATTGCCGGTTCGAGAGGAGTAGGAATTTTACCTGCCCTACATCCTTCTTTGGCAGGCATAAACATTACTTCAGGTAATACATCATCCTTCTTACTAAATCCCCATTTGACATTAACTGCACGCTTTAGTGTAGATAGTCTTTCACCAATTTTTAAGAATTCCTCCATAGACATATCCCACCCGGTAACTGCATTAACTGTGTTTAACATATCTGTTATTCCAAAGCCACCAAACATCATAAAGTTACACTGGGTAGCAGCATCCTGAAGAGCGCTTAAATCGTGAAATTTAGCCGCGATAAATTCTTTCCCTTCCATATTAAATCTGTCAGGAGCCTCAGTAATGCCCATTTCCGGTAACAATAAACCACAGGCGGCTTTAAAGCATAGACCATGAGTATGACAAGCACCTCTTGAACTCGTTGCATAACTAACAGCCAATGAGAAGAAAGCACGAGGATCATGTGCAGG
This sequence comes from Candidatus Cloacimonas sp. SDB, assembly GCA_001412425.1. Lineage (GTDB taxonomy): Bacteria > Cloacimonadota > Cloacimonadia > Cloacimonadales > TCS61 > SDB. The sequence continues at coordinate 5,315 of LKUH01000550.1, read as the reverse complement.
TAAATCCATACCTTTAACATGAGCAGCAATCTTTGGTGCATCCCCACCAATTTGTTCAGCTGCTTTTACTATACCTTGTGCAAAGAGTTTCCCTAATTTTTCCCCTTCAGCAATTTGCTTGACAACCTCCACCAGTTGCTCGCCATCGCCCCATTTTAACTCCATTCCAAAAGTATCATCTTTTGTTAATAAACCTTTCTCATAACATTCCGTGGCAAAGGCAACAAAAGCACCAGCAGAAATACAATCAAGACCATAGAGATTACAAATTTCATTTGCCTTGGAAACAGCATGAATATCCTCTACAAGATTACAAGAACCAAGCATACCAAGTGCTTCGTATTGAGGTCCAACTCCTGTCACTGCAAATTTTTCTGATTTATCGGCATCAACATATCGATGACAATGAATCGGGCAATTACGACAAGCAATTTTAGCACATTCTGCTAAATCCACATTCAATTCTTCAGAATAATAGGGATAACTCAATTTTTCAGCTTCTTTTACCCAGACACCTCCGGCATCACCTTTCCAGTACTTAATTGGTAAATCTCCTAATTCTTCTGTGGGAGTAGTCTCACAGGTTGTTCCACCTTTTAAGAATCCTTCAGGAGCAGTTTCTCTAATTCTCTTATTTAATTCCTTGGCTAAATCAAGAACTTTTTTGGCATTAGCTACTGCTGGTTTTTGGGTCCCTTTTACAGCAATTGCCTTAAGATTCTTAGAACCCATAACTGCACCAAGTCCACCCCTACCTGCAAAACTGGCTTTATCAACCGCTATGCAGGAAATGGCGAGTTCTTTTTCTCCAGATGGGCCAATATCTACAACTGTTGCCTTGGGCTCATCAAGCTCATCACGGATGAGATCAACTGTTTGTTCAGTATCCTTTCCCCACAAAGATGAAGCATCTTTAATTTCAGCTTTTCCATCACTAATCCATAAATAAACCGGTTTATCAGATTTTCCCTGAACAATTAAGCTATCATATCCAGATTTTTTTAGCATTGGACCCATATTGCCCCCTGCTACAGTATAACAAATGGCATTTGTCAAAGGCGATCTGGCAACAACAACAAATTTTCCACTACCTGGTACTGCACTTGCCTGAAAAGGACCTATGCCAAAAATTAACCTGTTTTCAGGATCTAAAGGACCTACTTCCGATCCAACTTCTTTTAATAAGATATCAGCAGCAAATCCGACACCGCCTAAATATTTACGACAATACTCTTCTGAAATTGTTTCTTCATTTATTTTCTTATTTGTTAAATCTACTCTTAAAATTTTTCCCCAATACCCATTTGGCATTTTAATTCCTCCTCGATTATTATATTTGGATTATTTACAAGAACTGCAAAAATAAAAATACAATAGGCACTCCTCCTTTCGGTATTCAGTTTTATTTTCGCATCTCCTTTCCAAATACGGGAGGAATAATTGTTTCCTCTTATTCCCTATCGGTCAAAAAACCTTAGGAAAGTGCTTTAGGTTTCTTGACTCGGAGACTTTGCTTATATATTAAAAGCAGTCTACTTCTTTAGAAAACATTATATCAAATAATTAGAAAAATTTTAATTATTTACTGAAATCCAAATTTGATACATATTAATGGAATGTGCAATGTAAGGTTTACTATTAACTCACCACTAATCAATTATTTTCTTATTGTCTCTTTGTGTCCAATTTTCAAAGAATAATTAGCCATTCACCATTAATAAAATTAATCTGAGAAATATCAGATATCATTATCTCAAATTTTTAGAAAAAAGTTCTTTAAGCTTTTCCTGCTGAATCAAAGACTTCCATTCTCTTTTTAGCAATCTTTTTCATTCCTTCTTTGATGCTGAAACAGCAATCCAGAACCCATTTATATTCACCTTTATCTAAAAGTTCTTTAGTATCACAGATTGCCTGTTGGCTCATTTCAGTAAAAATATTTATTTTACAAATTCCCTCTCTAACTGTCTTTCTAAAATCATCATCGGAAATACCTGAACCACCATGTAAGACAAGAGGAACTTTACTAACTTCTTCCAATTTTTTCAATAATTCATGATCGATTACCGGAGCTTTCTTATATAGTCCATGAGCATTCCCAATAGAAACAGCCAATGCATCTACATCGGTTTGTTCAATAAATCTTTCAACTTCTTCTGGAACTGTTTTAAAAGAATCATCATTATCCTGCCCGTAGGTACTTCCTTCTCCTACATGACCAAGTTCGGCTTCAACTGTAATGCCCAATGGCCTACAAACCTCGACAACTTTTTTACTGATTGCTACATTATCTTCAAACGGTTTCATAGAGGCATCAATCATTACTGATGAAAATCCGTTTCTAATAGCTTTTAAAACATATTCAAACGATTGTCCATGGTCAAGATGAAAAGCTATCGGAACACTTGCTTCTTGGGCTATTTGGCGTGCTATAATACTGACGCGTTCAATATTAATTTTACTCCCCATAATTTCTGCAAATGCCAAGATCGCGGGTGACCTCTGCTCCTCAGCTGCTTCAACAACTGCTTCCATGCTCTCAATATCAAAGATATTAAAAGCTCCAATGCCATATTTTCTGTCCCTTGCATCCTGTAACATTTCTTTCATACTAACTAAAGCCATAATCACAAATCCTTCCTGTTATATTAAAATATTATTTATATTATAATTAATTTTAACACAATTTAACTTTTATCACAATGAATAACAAAAGTTATTTAAGTAATTCACGGAGTAACTCAGCATTCTGTTTAATCCACTGATGCATTATAATTACGTCACTGGGAAGATGAAAATCCTTTACACCTAATTCAATATATTTTCTCATATCTTCTTTGCTGTAATTAATTGGCCCAATCTCAACTCTTGGTCTTTTTCCTTTTTTGATTGCTGTCTTTATGGTCTTTAATTCAGCTTCCTTTACCTCCGGATGATCCCATTGTCCGACACGACCTATGCTTAAAGAATAATCACAAGGACCAAACTGAACCATATCAATATCATCTAATGACAGTATCTCTTCCAGATTATCTATACATCCTTTTTTTTCTACCATAATAGCAATTACTGAATCTTTCATTGCCTGTACATAATCCTGACTACCACACTCCAATACATATCCAACATTTCTTCTCATATGACAGCCATTTATACCATCAACTCCGGGTATTTCAGGTCTGACAATTTTAATACATTTTTTTGCATCCTCTACACTTCTAATATCAGTAAAAAGTATATTCTGGATGCCTGAACCAAGTGCCCTCTGAGCCAAAAAGCCATTTGGCTCCTGATCAACCTTAAACATGGTGGAGACGTTGTAGAGTTCTGCAGCCCGTCCAATATTTTCAAGATCATGCAAGTCCCATGGTGTATATTCTCCAATAAATTCAATGTAATCAACTGAATTAGTATTAGCAATAGCCTCAATCATTCCTGGCCATGGTGTCAACACTCTAGCGCCAATGCTTGGTTTCTTATCATTAATTAATTCTCTAAGTTTATTTTTACGCATACTATAAAGTACCTCCTTGATTATTTTAATTTAAATAGATAAATTTATCGTCATATTTCATCTTCTCTATTAAAATAATTTATATTATATGGAAAAATTGAAATACAATAACTTTCTCGAAGCTATTAATATATAATATACATAATTACATATTAGTTCATATTATGACTTCTAGTATAATCAACTTACCCTCCTACGGCATCAACAGATTCGGCAGCCACATTACCAGCCCAGGCCATAAGGTTACCAGTATCAGGACCGAGAGATTGGCCAACAGGTAGGGTACGGCAGCTCCAAAGACCTTCTCCACACTACATTTGGAAAGATTGGCACAGATGTACAGGCAATTGCCTACCGGCGGGGTTACCAAAGCAATGGCCTGGTTGACTACTACGATAATACCGAAGTGTACCGGATCTATGCCCAGGTTGACGATTACCGGCAAGAAGATAGGGGTCAGGATCAGTATGTTGGGGGCAATGTCAGAGAAGGTGCCCACAATAATCAGGATAATATTGATAATCAATAAGACCACCAGGGGATTCTCCGAGATGGACAGTAAGGCTACAGACATCCGCTGGGGAAGCTGGCCATAGGCCAATATCCAGCCCAAGAAGGTAGCCGAGACCACGATAAGCATCACTACCGCGGTAGAGCGGACTGTCTCTTTGATGGCCGGATAGATATGTTTTAGTTTTAATTCCTTAAATACGAAAAAACCTAAGAAGAAGGCATAGACTACCGCTAAGGCTGAGGCCTCGGTGGCAGTGACTATTCCTCCGACAATGCCTCCGATGATGATAAGGGGCATGGTCAATGCCAGGATTCCGTCTTTAAAGCCGATCAACAATTCCTTCACAGAGGGAAGCCTGTCTCTTTCTTTGCCATAACCGTGGCGGGCAGACATATAGGCAGTAACCAACATCATTAAAAGCCCTACCAGGATACCGGGGATGGCCCCGGCCAGAAAGAGCCGGCCGATGGAGGTCTCAGAGGCCATGGCATATAGGATCATTGGTATGCTAGGAGGTATGACAATGCCGATGGTGGAGGAGGCTGCGGTAATTGCTGCACTGACGCTTCTGGGATATTTCTTTCTGATCATCTCCGGGATTAAGATACTGCCGATAGAGGCGGTGTCGGCTACCGAGGAGCCGGAGATACCGCCAAAGACCATACTGGCAAAGATGTTGACATGTCCTAGTGCCCCGTGGAAGTTGCCCAGCAGGATGGTGGCAAAATCCAGTATCCTTTTGGTGATACCTCCTTCACGCATCAGGACCCCGGCAAAGACGAAAAAGGGTATGGCTGTCAGCAAGAAGGAGTCTGCCCCGGAGATCATGCGCAAGGTGGCCATGGAAGAGGGCAAATCCTGGATGAAGACCCCGAAGGTGGTACTGATCAAAATGGAAAAGCCGATAGGACAGCCTATAACCAATAAGATTGCCATAAAGACCAAGACAATTGTTAATACTAATCCTGCACTCACTTTATTTCTACCTCCTCGCTAAAATCATCATTACCTGGCAGGTCCTTATACCCTCCTGCCAGGCGGCGGACTATCTCTATTAACAGTAAGCCAATACAGATCAAAACCGAGATATAAAGATAAGCCATGGGCATCTTTAGACCCGGAGAGAGGGTCTTGCCCAGCCTTCCCTGGATCATGATGATGGTGTAATAGGCGATATAGATACTGGTCAGCCCGATCAGGATGTCAGAAAAGACCTGTAAGGCGAACTTTGCCTTGGCAAAGAAGGTCGAGGTAAAGTATTTGATGGCAGCATGGATGTTCTCCCGA
>LKUH01000549.1 GCA_001412425.1 Candidatus Cloacimonas sp. SDB | reverse complement strand
GATTCCAATTACAATTTTGATTTCCGTCAGAAAAAATTGGCAGTTCTTTTTGTCAAATAGTTAAGCAGGTTTAAAAGATAAACGGGTAAAACTCAATTATTAGAATATAGTTCCAGGCTTTTCAAATGGAAATTCTGACGAAAATGTTCTGCCAGGTGCAGCAAAAATATATTATTAAGTTCTTTTACGGATTCATTACTGATTTCAATATCTTCCAGGACATTTCCAATAAACATGATGTTGGAGAAGACTTTGGCAGTCTTCTCAGAAATTCTCAGTGTAGAATCATAATGAGCTGGAAGATAGCAATTCTTACAGATAAATCCATTTTTTTGAGGATAGAAGGCAATGAATTCTGCTTCGGAAGTGTTGCATTCCACACAAGAGTGAACATCAATATCGATGCCGTAAATATTAAAAATTCTAAGCAGAAAACGCCAGAAGACAGCTATTCCGTTCTTTCTTTTTCTCTGAATATAGCGGAAGTATTTCAACAGCAGATCATAAAGAATTAAATTATCTTCCCTCTGAATTTCCAGCTGCCTGTATACTTCTATGCCGGCCTGGAGCAAAAGGCCGTTGTTGAAGTCAATATCCCTGAGCCAGGATCTGAGTAATCTGGCTGACGATAAAATAAACCAGTTTGATTGAGGACTTTTATGCAGTACTAATTCCAATTCATTCAGCAGATCAAGCAGACCGCTCTGAGCTTGTTTTTCTTTTCTGACTCCTTTTGCAATTACTGAGATGCGGCCCAGATGTTTAGTAAAAATTTCCAGAATGTAACTGGTTTCCTTAAAAGGTGTTTTTCTCAGAACAATGCCTTCAGTTTTAAAATCCCTGCGGGAGACTGTCATGATCTATTCAACTGTTACACTTTTAGCCAGATTTCTGGGTTGATCCACGTTAAGTTCTCTCAGATCCGCAACATGGTAAGCCAGCAGCTGCAGCGGCACAACGGACAGCAGTGGTTGCAGAACATCAATAGTTTCAGGAATATAAATCACATTTTCCGAAAAGTCTTGAACCGAATCATCTCCTCGCGTGGCAATTGTAATTATTCTGCCATTTCTGGCTTTAACTTCAGCCAGGTTGGAAATTATTTTATCATAGATCTCATCTTTCAGGGCGATGGCAATAACCGGCATATTCTTATCGATTAGAGCGATGGGACCATGTTTCATTTCGGCGGCAGGATAACCTTCGGCATGAATATAGGAGATTTCTTTCAGTTTCAGGGCACCTTCAAGGGCAACCGGATAATTGAAACCTCTACCCAGATAAAGTGCATTAGTGGAAGACTTGATAGTGTCAGCTATATTTCTGATATAATGGTTGTTTTCCAGAATTTCAGATATTTTATTGGGAATCATTTTTAATTCTTCCAGAAATTTTTTCCCGTAGGTAGGAGCAAGATGTTTCATCCTTCCCAGCAACACTCCTAAAAGCGTTAAAACGGTTACCTGCGAAGTAAATGCCTTTGTTGATGCAACTCCGATCTCTGTTCCGGCATGAATATAGACTCCTCCGTCCGTTTCCCGGGCGATTGAGCTGCCAATCACATTTGTGATTCCGAAAACTTTTACACCTCTGGTCCGGGCTTCCCGCAAAGCAGCTAGAGTATCAGCCGTTTCGCCTGACTGGCTGACAACGATGACGATTGTCCCGGGGGGAATTATCGGATTTTTATATCTGAACTCACTGGCATATTCAACTTCTACTGAAATTCGAGCCAGAGATTCTATTACATATTTGCCTATTAAAGCAGAATGCCAGGAAGTGCCGCAGGCGATGATCTGGATCTTTTCGATATTCCTGAATTCATCCGGGGTCATATTCAATCCACCCAGTTTTACAGTTGATAATTTGTGATCGAGCCTGCCCCGAAAAGCATTCTCAACCGATGTGGGTTGTTCAAAGATCTCCTTGAGCATAAAATGTTTAAAATCACCTTTTTCAATTGAAGAAACTTCCCAGTCTATTTCGGAAATTTTAGCCTTTACCACTTCATTATCAATATTGGTGATCTCAAAATTCTCTTTTGTTACAGAAACTACTTCATCATCATGCAGATAAATTACTTTTTTGGTATGAATGATAATGGCGCTTACATCTGAAGTTATAAAAAACTCATCATTGCCAATTCCCAATATGAGCGGACTTCCTTTACGGGCGGCAACTATCAGATCTGGATTATCACTGCAGATAACTGCAATACCGTAGGTGCCTTCCACTAATTTCAATGCTTCCTTAACTGCAGTTACCAGATCGTGTTCTGCTTCATAAAAATAACCGATAAGATGAGCAAGCACTTCGGAATCGGTGTCACTTACAAAGATGTGACCTTCTGAGATCAATTTCTTTTTCAGGAGCTTGTAATTTTCAATTATACCATTATGAACTACTGCGATCTGGTTGCGGCAGCAGATATGGGGATGAGCATTAGCAACCGTAGGTTCACCATGAGTAGCCCAGCGGGTGTGTCCAATGCCCGTATTTCCAAAGGATTTTTCAGGAGCAGGCATAATCCGCTCCAGGTCTATGATCTTACCTTCCTCCCTGAAAACCTTGAGATCTCCCTCGGTATCTATTATTGCCAGACCGGCACTGTCATAACCCCTGTATTCCAGTCGTTTCAAACCTTCAATCACAATTGGGGTTGCATTTCTTTTGCCCAGGTAACCTACAATTCCGCACATAAGTGTTCCTTAAAAGATATTTTTTTACTCAAAATTCAATTCTTCAGTTCGATTTTGTTTATGAAATGATCTCAATAAAACAATAAAAATTATTAAAGCTATAATTGAATACCAGATGGAAATTTGATCATCCTGGAAAATATTCTTTAAAACTGGAATTTTATCAGCATAATTTCCCAAAATAATAGCCAGAGAATTATTGCTGAAATGAGCCAGCATGGCAGGAAAAATACTGTTTGTCTTTAAAGTAAGATAACCGAGATAAAAGCCCAGAATACTGGCTGGAAGCAGCCTGAAAGGATCGAGATGGAATATTCCAAAAAGAATACCGGAGACTATTATCGCTTTCCAGAAACCGTTTTTGGTAAACCCATTGATAATATATCCCCTGAACATGGTTTCTTCACAGATACCTGGTAAAATACCGATTACCAGTAGAGCCATCCAGATACTTTTCTGTTCCAGACCGACTAATTCCTGCATGGATTTAAGATAGGTTTCTGAAACTGGAAAAAAATAATTTATTACATTTCCGATGCCAATAGCTGTTAAAAGAGCAGGTACTGCCATTAAAAGTACCATTAGATAATTTGATGGCCTGGTTTTATTCAGGCGTAATACCTGAGGAAGATTATTTTTTGAGATTCTTAAAACCAGAATAGTTGGCAGCAGGATTATGAATATCTGGGTCTTAACCAATCCTTCCATCAAATCTTTGCTCTGCCAGCTTCCGCCAATATAGAAAAGCAGTAAAAGCATAACAACAAAGAAGATAACGATAAACTGACTGGTAAAAACATTGCTTTTTTCCTTTCCCCAGAATTTGAGAGTTTTGTCTTCTTCAGCGGTCCGGAATAAGATCGATTCTTTATTGAAAAGATAGATAGAAACGTAAATTGCCAGAATATCCAGGATCAGTGTAGAGCCTACTACCACTGCAAAATGGAGTCCATTGAAGCTGCCCATCATAATATTTTTAAACAGGAGAGCGAAATTTATTATTGGTAGAAGTGCAAATCCCAGGGTTAATTCGAAACCCGGCAGCATACTGATCATCGCCAGCATCATTCCTGCAAATATTATCGGCATCTGATAACTTTGAGCCTCTTTAATATTTCTGGCATAAGTTGATATCGATAACAGAATTGCCGCTAATAATGTAACCAGAGGTAACATGGCAATCAGGATCAACCCGAAATTTGAAAGAGGCAGCTGGACACTTGATGTGTCTACCCCACTCTGCGTCATTAAATGCTTGAAAGAAAAGAACATGCTGAACAAATTCAGGAAAACTGTGATCAGGGAAATTGTAATAATGGTAAGATATTTTCCAATGACAAGTTCGATCCTGCGGGCAGCACTCACCAGTATAGTTTCCAGAGTTCCTCTTTCCTTTTCGCCTGCCACCAGGTCGGAAGCTACCACAGCTCCACCGCTTAGTGTAAGAACAATAAGCAGATATGGCAAAATTTTTCCCACTATGAAACCCAGCATCTGTTCTGGAGGTGCTACGTTATCAGCTTTTATCTCAATAGCATCAAGGATCTCTTCATCTATCTGGATCGCTGATAATCTTTCACCAACCAGTCCCGTTTCAATTTCCAGAAGTATGTTCCTGAGTTTGCTATATGCCATTTTGCTCATTTCTTTGGCTTCATTATAAGTAATGGTTATTTTGAATAGTTCGTACCCGGTCGCTCCCAGCGTATCACTTATAGTAATTGCGGCATGGAGAATATCCTGCTGGATCAGCTCCAGATAATCCTCTGATTCATAATAAATATTCACATAATCCATGGTTTGCAGTGAATCAACAATTCTGCTGGAAATTTCGGTAACAGACTTATCCTGCAGGTAAATATCAACGAACTGCTGTTCCAGCTTGGTCTCCTGCCTTATCATCAGAGAAGAAAAACCGATCATGATCAAAGGATAAAGGACTATTGGAATTACTACTGAAGTTATTACAGTTCGTTTATCTCTGAGCAGGTCCAGCATCTCTTTACGGTAGATAATGAAGATTTTTTTAAGATCCATCACTCACCTCCTCTTCCGATGTAGAATTAACATAATGAATAAAAATATCGTCCAGGTCACGTAATCCGGTATCTTTTTTGAAATCACTCCAGCTTCCTTCCGCCAGGATCCTGCCTTCATGGATCATCACAATTCTGTCTGCGATACGTTCAGCTTCCCTCATGATATGGGTGGAAAACAGGACGCATTTCCCCTGATTTTTGCATTTATGTATGAATTCCACGATATTTCTGGCAGTCAAAATATCCAGTCCGGCAGTAGGCTCGTCCAGGATCATTACAGGTGGATCATGGATGATAGAGCGGGCTATTGATACTTTCTGCTTCATACCGGTGGAAAGGAGATCTATCTTTTTATCCAGAAAACTGCCCATGTCCAGCACATCAGATAATTCCATTATCCTTTCCCTGATAATATTGTCCCGAACATCATATAACCTGGCGAAATAGGTGATTATTTCACGGGGTGTAAGTCTGGAATACAAACCTGTGTCACCGGAGAGGAAACCCAGCCGGGATCTGACTTGCTGCGCTTTATTTCTAATATCAAATCCTTCCACAGTTGCTGTCCCGGAAGAGGGTTTTAACACAGTTGACAGCATTCTCATTGTAGTTGTTTTCCCGGCTCCGTTAACTCCCAGTAAAACAACGATTTCCCCTTTATCAGCAGTAAAGGACAGCTCATTCACGGCATAGAAATCTTTTTCTTTCTGGGGAAATTTTTTACTCAATTTATCCACTTTTATCATAATTGCTCCCGCTTATTAACATTTTTGTTCTAAGCGTTTTTTTTCTAAAATTGGAAAATCTCCCATCAATACTACTTCCGTCAATAATATAAAAAAAAAGATGCGGAAGTTCTAAACCTCTGCATCTTCTTTTTTCATACAACTCAAATTTTATGCTTTGGGAATGAAATCCGTTTTATCATCGATCAATCTGGCAAACTCCGCGATAGTTTTAATAGCACCTTCCAGGTCTTTAAAGGAAACTATCTCTACCGGAGTGTGCATGTAGCGGTTGGGAATACTCACTAAACCTGCTGCTACACCAGCTCTTGTTGTCTGAATAGCATTTGCATCAGTTCCTGTCCCCCGGGGAGCTGCTTCGATCTGATACTTGACTTTTACCCTTTCAGCCGCTTCTTTCAAAATTGTGAAAACCTGAGGATTTATATTTGCTCCCACTACAAGTACAGGACCTTCTCCCAGCTTCACATCCCCCATAACATTTTTGTTCATGAAAGGATAATCCGTGGCATGAGTAACATCAATAGCGATTCCAACATGCGGATCGATGCCAAAAGCACTGGTCCGTGCTCCTCTTAAGCCAATTTCTTCCTGGACTGAGGCTACGGAATACACATTAACTGCCAGTTTTTCTCCGGCAAGTTCGCTTAATACACCTGCAGCGACAAATACACCTGCTTTATTATCAGTAGCTTTAGTAGTAACAAAGTCTCTGTTCAGCATTTCCATACCGACATCAAAAGTAATATGATCACCTACAGAAATCTTTTTCAGAGCATCTTTTTTATCTTTAGCACCGAAATCTATCCAGAGATCTTGCATTTTGGGGGATTTTCCTCTTTCTTCATCGGTAAGAAGATGAATCGGTTTTTTTCCGATCACACCCCGATAGACTTTTTTGCCATGATAGATCTTAACTTTCAAAGCCGGCAGGATAGCGGGATCAACTCCACCAATCGAAGTGAATCTGATATAACCGTCATCATCAATGTATTTTACCATTAAGCCTATTTCATCGGCATGGCCAACGATCATCAGTCTCAATTTTCCTGTTCCCTTTTTCAGGGCAATAACATTGCCGTGAACATCTGTTTTATATTCGTCAGCAATTTCCTTCACAAAGTTTCTGAAAACTTCCTGAGCAGGCTGTTCAAAGCCGGAAGGACTTGGAGCCTGGACAAGATCTTTAAAAAATTTCTTAAGTTCTTTATTCACAATTTTCTCCTGTATTTAGCAATTATTAGCTACACCGGAAGCAAAAGGATTCACAGATTTTTTCTTCTGAGCCGGTTTGTCGTGCGGTATTAAACATAAAAACTTCAGTGTTTTATCACCTGAATTTTTATAGTTGTGTTTTAAATAAGGTTCAACATAAATTACATCACCTGTTTTAAAAGGAAATTCACCCTCTTCTGTAACCAGAGTTCCTTCACCTTCAACAATAAAATTTTCATGTTCCCATTCATGAGAATGATAAGGTGTAAATCCGCCCGGTTCCAATTCAAACATTCGCATGGCAAAATTAGGCGCCTTATCTTTTCTGGAGATCAACCAGCGGATTTTAGCTTTTCGAGCACCTTCCATTGTAACATCTTCTAACTCGATCTCGGTAAAATGTTTAACTTTCATAACTGACTCCCTCTAATACATTATCTATTGTGGAGTTATTTTTATACTGATATTACTTCTTTTACTTCCGGAATTTCCTCTTTAAGAACTCTTTCTATACCGGCTTTTAAAGTTAAAGTAGCCATCGGACAACTGCCGCAGGCACCCTGCAGTTTAACTTCCACTACTCCGTCTTCCCTTATATTTACCAATTCACAATCACCGCCATCTGCCTGCAGAGAAGGGCGAACTTTATCAAGTACTTTCTGAACTCTTGCTTTATCCAACATCATTCCTCCAATATTTTTTCTTATACCGAAAAATAATATAGTACAAATTAGTAAAGAAAAAAGGAAATAAATTATATTACAGCTTTATGAACAGGAATGTGAAAAAAGCTGCCCAGATAAAACTGGTAAAAGTGCCTATCAGAAAGTATTCAGCAAATTTTTTATCATCTTTTTCAGGATGACGAATAATCGATTTGGCTGCAATTAAAAAACCTATTATTTCATATCTGCCGATCAAAATGGATGCTGTCACAATCAATCTTTCCAAAATTCCAATATATCTTCCTGCTTTACTCAATGAAGTATCAGTATTTCTTTCAACAGGTTCAAATACCCTGCATACCTTTGCAGTGAAATAACATCCACCAAAAGTTATCAATATTAGAAAACTAAATATCTTAATGATGTTCTCATTAAAAAAAATCGTTGAGATTTTAAAAGTATAACCTGTATTTAAATCTGGATAAAAAATTATGATACTGACAAAAATTATCGTTACATGTAGCAACTGATCAACTGCAAACAACAACCAACTCCATTTAAAATCCAATTTATTCTCTATTTTAGCCTTTAAAAAGTCTATAAAACCATGTGTAATTGCAATTGTTAAAACAACTGGGACTACTTTCCAATCCCGAAAACCTGTTAGTAAAACAATAATGAGAGTCACGCCAAAGATCCATAAACAGTGTTTTAAAGTATTTTTCCAATCTAATTTATTTTCAGCTGTTTCTTTGGATTGCAAAACAAAATCTACTAAGAAATGAGCAAATAAAAATGACCAAATCATTGTTCCGTCCTATTTATAACAGAAAGGATGCAAACTCATTAATCACCCTTAATGGGGTGAAATTGGTTGTTTCATCCTATTTAGGGTGAAGACTAATTAAAGCTTATTATCAACTCTCTGATATATTGCATACCATCTGAAAACAAATTCCAATTCGAATTTTTTAAACGTTTATCAACATTTTGGTGTGCAATTCCTATTTTCTTCGAAGATCTCTTTAAATTATAACCCTTAATGTGCCAATATAATGCTTCTTTTTGCTTATCAGTCCATTGAGACTCCAGGAAATCCTGGTAACGCAATAATATTCCCAGTTGTTTGTTCATTTCACTTTGTGAATATATTGATGTTAACAATCCCTTATATTTTGAAGTTTTTATCATCTCCAAAGCATCTCGTGAACGATGAAATGCCGATCCATCCATTTTGTAAGAGTTATCGTTATCTATAGCAACTTCACCGATGCCAAT
>LKUH01000548.1 GCA_001412425.1 Candidatus Cloacimonas sp. SDB | reverse complement strand
CAAATTACCCAAAAAGTTGCCGCTAACGGAAACTTGGCGACAAGAGGAGCGTAGCGACTGCTTGTGCCAAGAGTTAGCGGTTGTAAATTTATTCGACTATATAACATCATATCTTATATCTCTGAAAATGAAGAATCTGGGTTTTTACTAATTAAAATTAAATCACACGGATTTGGGAAAGAACTCGGTAGCAGATCAATTCTAAATGGTAACTTCATTAATTTAACTTCATCAATATTCTTATCTAAAAGGTTATTTTTATAACAATGATAGTAAGTTAATTTTAAGTAACGTCTGATTATCATTAAAGGCAAAAACGTTTTTTGGGAAATCATCCATTCCATTAAATCCTTTTTACCTTTAGAACTATTACAAGTTCTACATGCAAAAATTAAATTTTCAGCACTATCAGTACCTCCCAATTTTCTGGGAAATATATGATCAATAGACAGATTCTCAGCTGAGCCACAGTAATTACAGATTTTACCAGTCTGCAATTTGATTTTTTCATCATCAAAAATTGTTCGCATATTCATATTACCACTCATAAGACCTTTAAATAACTTAGCCCTAATCATAAAATTAAATCGAGCATATTTTGTCTGATTTTTCTCAACGGCAGAATGTGCCATTGCAAGGTTTGCATATGACCAAAATAGTTGTTCTTTAACTAACTCAATTTTTCTTTTTTCCAAACAATCTCCTGAGAGTAAAATCAATATCAGTTATAAATTCTAATCTTCGTAAATCTGAAAACAAAAATCCGGAACCGATATATTTTTTACTTACTTTACTTAAAAACAAGTCACGAGAAAAATCAGCTTTTGGAGTTACTTCGAGGAAAAAAATATTACTGCAAATAAACATCATAAAAAAACCATAATCATTTATTTTAGATATAACATCATCGTTAAAAACCAATTTTGGGTTATCAAAATTAGTATCAATCAGATATCCATTTTTGGGGGCTAAAAAATATAAAGGGAGATTTCCTAAGTCATTTCTGACAAAATCTCTAACATTATCAAATCTTTTATCTAATCCGTTTT
>LKUH01000547.1 GCA_001412425.1 Candidatus Cloacimonas sp. SDB | reverse complement strand
GTAAATCCGCCGTCTCTGTCCTGCTGACGCAGTGGTTCTAATCTGATTTTAGCATCTTTATTTTCTGTTTCTATAAGGACTGTAGTATGCGATTTATTATTACCCTTAGCTGCTTGGAGAGTTTCCTCAATAACAGTAAAAGCATCTTTCAAAACTTCATTGCCTTCAGCATCTTCAACCACATCATCTTTCAGGCTTCCACCTTCTACGATCATGAAGTAATCTACCAAAAGACCATTAACGAAATTGTTATAATCAAAGGTTTTGATCTGCTCTAAGATCTCGATATTTATAGCCACTGGCAGACAAGCCAATCCCCATGCATTACTCTTATGAGTTGGATTTTTTAGGTGGATAACATCATCTCCGGAGAAGAGCTTTTTCTTGCCATTCTTAACTTGGATAAAATCAGGTTTGAAAAAGCCGAACTCGTCATAGTTCTCTACAATCTGAGTCTCAGTTGGCAGCAGTCTTTCCAAGCCGACCCATTGGTTTGAGGTGTTGCGCATTTTCAGAAGAAAGCCATTGCCACAGGCAAGGAAGTATTTGAGAAATTCATTCAGGGAAAGTGTGATATCATCATTGCCCGGATATTCAGCATCCAAGAACCATTTCTTAAGACTGGAATTCTTAACTTCAACCTGCATGAGACAGGTGTTGATCTTAGCTTCGATGCAGCCTGAGTGGTATTCATCCTTCTCCATCAGTTTAAGCAGATTACCCATAGAATAGGGGGCTGAAACTACTTTCTTCTTCTCAGCAGATTTACTGATCTTCTGCTTCCCAATCCATTTGAATGATTCCAGATTTACAGTAGATGCAGCATAGTTTTTTGAAAGAAGCTCTCCAGAATCTACTATTCCGACTTTGTATCCGCCAATCTTCTGAACTCTCATTCTGTCACCGTATAGATATTGGCTATGCGGACTTTCCTACCGGAATCTGCTCGTGCCGGATAGTAATCGATCCTTGGAATATCATTACCAAAAGCAGCTCGATATTGTTCTTTGAATGTATTGGCTAAAGCCAGTATATCTGCATCAGGATCAGAAGATTTATTGACATCAACAATCAGAAAAACTGCGATATCATACTCAAATTCACAGAATCTCTTTGCTGTAGGTTTAATGCCTTTCTCACCTTGCAGAGTAATGATTGCTGCAGGAAAATCTCTGGGAATTTCATCTTTTTTGAAGGAGATGTTTTTTGCTAAAATTCCAGAAGCTTCAAGGGTAGCGATGATCTTCTGTCTTTTATCAGAAAATGTCATAAAACTACCTCGATGCTGTCCAATTGGTTGTAGATCCACTGCTGTTTGTTCTTGATTACTTCTGCAAAGACGTTGCGTTCAGGAATACCTTCATGTTTGATCTTAGCTCTTATCATATATGCGATTTGCTCGATTGAAAGCTGCTTTCCGGTTTTCTTATCGACCCATGCCAGACCTTTGCGTTCTACCCATGCTTTGAGTGGTTCTATCGGAGTCCAGGAAGGTACTTTGCCACC
>LKUH01000546.1 GCA_001412425.1 Candidatus Cloacimonas sp. SDB | reverse complement strand
ATCCAGACGATAACTATTTTAAAAAATTTTTACCTTCAGAAATACAAGGGGAAGTAAATTTAAAAGGGGATAAATCTGAACAAAATATTTCTTTATCAGCACAGCTAATACCCCAACAGAAAGATAACAACCCTCCTTCTCAACTTAATTCAGTTATTACTATTAATGAACAAGGTTGGCTGATTCCGGATTTTAGTTTGGTTCAAACAGAAGGCCAATTTACAGCCCAGGGAAGCATTAGTAACGCTGACATCCTTGATATTAGCTTTCAAGCTGAACAATTAGACCTGGAGATGTTGACAAATCTGGTACAAATCGATGAAACAGTACAGGGAATTATGAATGTAAAAGGTTCTTTTGGGGGAACAATTAAACAACCTCAGATTTCTATGACTGCAAATATCGAAAAAGGGAATATCAGAGAATTTCAATTCAACAATCTTGTTGGTAATTTGTACTGGAACAGCCAGAGAAACGAAATAGAAATAAGTGAACTCAATATTGATCTGGAAGAAGATAATCATATTACGGCAAAGGGTAATCTTCCCTTCTCTATTTTTAAGAATAAGGAAACAGATCAGATATTAGATATCAGTAGCCAGGCGATTCCTTTGGATTTTCAAATTAACATGGACAAGGCTAATCTGGATTTATTAAGACTCTTCTGGAAGGATACATTCTTAGAAATAATAGGGAAAATTGATCTTGAACTTTATTTAACAGGGACAACAGAAAACCCAGTATTAAATGGAATAATTGATATTAGTAATGGGGAGATCATGATAAACAATCTTCCTATTCAATTAGAAGAAATAAATACCAGAATAGAGATTTCTGACAATCAAGTTAATGTCCCGAATATACCTTTTGTGGCCTATGAAAACAATTTTAATATATCCGGTAAATTTGAAATGATTAATTTTATGCCTGAAAATATGCATCTCACTGTAGAAGTAGCAGAAGGAGATATTGCTTATAAAAATATAATCGACAGTAAGGCAGAATTTTTGGCAGAAATTAGGGGATCGCTGGCTGAACCAAATATAACCGGTGAACTTACTCTTTCTAATGGCACCTTGAACCTGCAAGAATTACTGCAATTATATGAAGAGAATGAATTCCAAACTTATAACAATAATTCAATAACTAACGATTCACCAAATTACCTTGATTTGAATATTGAGATTGCTGATCCTTTTACCTTAAAAATGTCCAATGCAGAAATCAATATAACCGGCAATATTGATCTAAATGGATCCTTTGCAGAACCAGCCATAAATGGAAACCTTGTTTTAAAAAAGGGGTATCTGATATACTTTGAAAAAAGATTTGTTATTTCAGAAGGGCGTGTAACTATTAACGGGCCTGCAATTGAAGATATAAATATTGATGCCAAAGCTAATACTACAGTTCAGGATGTCCAAATTTCTATAAACATGTCTGGTAGTCTTGCCAATCCTCAAATATCATTATCCTCTCAACCTACCCTAAAAGAAACAGAAATAATTTCTCTGCTTACCTTTAACAGAAACATTCAAGGACTGTCAGAAGGGGAAATAGATCAGATACTCTCTCAAGAAATGATAGATATCATTTTCCAGAGTTTACAGATTAATCTATTTCGAAGAATGGAACGTAGCCTGGCAGAGGGATTGGGACTTGAATTTATCAGATTTTCGTATGATATTTCAGAAAATACCAATAGTAATCTATTCTTCTTAGAAGATATGAATCTGGGAGATTTAAC
>LKUH01000545.1 GCA_001412425.1 Candidatus Cloacimonas sp. SDB | reverse complement strand
CAAGCAAAAAATATCAGATTCTGATAATATTCCCAACTCAAAAGATCTCACCCTCTGGCAGCGAGGTGATATTTTAATAGTACCTTTGATCTCAGAAGTCAACAACAAAATTGGTTACTTATATGTAGACAACCCTTTTAACGGTAAGAGACCAGATCTCAAAACTGTCAGCAGACTTGAAGAGTTATTAGATATTGTTTCAAGAAGGATAAGTGAGATCAGGTATCAGGAAATGATTTTTGAATCCGAGCAGAAATACAGGTCCATAACAGAGCAATCTGTTTTACCGATTGCAATTTATCAAAAAGAAAGATATATTTATGTAAATCAGGCTTTTTGTGATCTATTTAGCTTCAGCAGAGAAGAGATATTAAGCTGGTCAGAAAATCAAGATCTCAGACTTATTCATGCAGATGATGTAGAGATAATTAAGCGCAACGATCTTAAGATCGGAAACAAACCGGGAGCAACTTCCAAGCTGATGATTAAGGGAACAAATAAAGCTGGTGATACAATCTGGCTGGAAAGATTTTCCAAGAATATTAACTATCATGGATCAACTTCGCAGTTAATAATTATGATCAATCGGACTAAAGAGAAGGAGTTTGAGAATAATCTACTTGATAGTCAGAAAAAATCAAAAGTTCTACTCAATGCAAGTAATGATGCAGTTGTACTGCTAGATAAATCTGGTATAATTTTGAACTTGAACAAGAACTATGCAGAAAGATTCAACAAAACAAAAGAAGAATTAATCGGCACTATGGTCTGGGATCTGTTTCCATCTGAAGTACTCGAAAAAAGAAGAGAAAATGTTCAACAGGTGATCAGTTCCAAAAAAATGGTAACCATGTCAGATATCCGAGACGGGATGGTCAACAGCACCCGCTTATTTCCGGTAATGGGAGGCAATGGTGAAGTTGTTGAAATTGCGGTTTATGCCCGGGATATTACGGCGGATATTGAATCAGCTCTTCGTCTTCAACAAGCTGAGAAACTTGCAGCAATTGGCAATCTTACTGCCGGTATAGTACACCAGATCAGAAACCCACTGGGGAATATCAGTTTTGCTGCACAGTTAAGTCTGCAGCAGGAAGATCTTAACAGTGTTCTTAGGGAATATCTGGAACTGATATTGAAGGATGTGGATAATGCTAATCAGGTTATTCAGAGACTTACCGAATATAACAATCCCCAGGAGATTGTTTTATACAAAGGAGATATTCTAATACCTTTAAAGAGGGCTATTTCCTATACAAAATCTACCAGCAAATCGAAGAAAGTGGAAATTATACTGAATCATCCGGAAAGATTACCTCGAATCAAAATTGCTGAATACTGGCTGGAGCAGATATTTATAAATATTATCAATAATTCTGTTCAGGCTATTACGGATAAGGGAAAAATTGAGATCAAGGTATCCATGCAAAACAATAAATCAATTCTGAAAATAGAATTTACCGATAACGGGTGTGGTATTCCAAAAGAGTTCTTAAGTCAGGTTTTTGATCCTTTTTTTACCAACAGACCTGGTGGAGTAGGTTTAGGCTTAAGCCTGGTCAACAAGATAGTAGAACTTCATAATGGCATTGTTTTAATTGATTCGAAAGAGGGAGAATTCACCAGAGTTGAACTGAAGTTTCCAGTGAAAAAACCTTTGAAAAGAGAATTAAAGCTGTTAAGTCTTCCTTTGTAAAAAATTATTTTACTCTTCTTCCAAACTGTTTTCCAGAAAATTACTCCATTCTGTTTCGGCAAAGTTCAGTTGTTCATAAGTATCTTTCAAACTGTTAAAGCTGAAAAACTGATCGGGATACCAGATCACGGCAGTACCAATATTATCGGCGGGATAATTAACAAAAAGCTGGGAAATGAAAGAATTATCCAATATTTGAATAATATTTTCGCAATCCTCCTGCAGGTCTTCGGGAAGATCACGCTGTAACAGCAGACTGAAATATTGCTTAATATCAACATCCGCCTGCAGATCATTAAATTCTAAACTGGCAGCTCTGGCAGTCTGAAAACAGTCATCAGCAGCAGAAGAAGACCAGTCATTTACAAACCCGGAAATTTCCTGCATCAGATCCGAAAGGTAGGCAGTACGAAAAACAGAACTACTGACATTAACGTAAAAGTTTGAATTGTTTTGACTTCCGCCAGGCAGGTAGGAATCGTAAAGCAGTTGATTTATTCTAATGCCTAATTCATTAATGCTGTCATGATCTTCCCAGTGGTTAAGAATATCATCATAAGGAAAACCGTCAGCACAAAGTTCATCTTCAGAACCGATAACATAGCGGAAAGAATTCCCAATTTCCGCCAGCACTTCCATAGTCATCATATAGCAGGCATCCAGAATCAGAATATCAATTCCAGATAATCCGGTAAAAGCGTTGCGCAGATCTCCGGCGGGAATATTAACAGCACTCTGATTGGTATAATCAGGGCAGAACTGGTTGTAGAAATTGTACCAGCCGCTGCCGTGGGACCAGATGACAAGAGCCTGTTTTTCGGCCGGATAGCGGGAAAATCCCCAATCAATAAAACTGCGTAATGTAGCGTAATCACCGCTATCTATTTCGCCCAGAGCAGCAATTACCGGTGAAGTTATCTCGGCAGAATCATCATGTTTAATTTTATAACGAAAAGCACCGCTATTAGGATTTTCAGCATTATTATCGATCTGTACAATTACATTAATATTGTCTGAGAAGAAGGCATTTTCCATTTCATTTATATCTTCTAAGGCAGCATTATTGAGTCCATTGTCCGCAGCCATATAGATCAGAATGGTCCATTCTGCCATTTCTTTATCAGAGCAGGCTGTAATAATCAGGAAGATAAGGATCAGCAACAAAAATATTTTAGACATAATCTTTCGCTTTTTCCAGGCCCTGCAGTATTCTTATAGCACCCTGGCTGAGAGCTTCCATCTCATATTCACCGGGAAACACATAGACAGGGGCTATAAATTCAGTAGCGGATGTAATAAAATCAACAACATAGTTATTATGGGCTAATCCTCCGGTTAAAAACAGAGCATCGACCTTTCCTTTAAGAACTGTGGCGCAGGCTCCTATCTCCTTACTGATCTGGTAACACATGGCATTGAAAATCAATTCGGCTTTTTTATCACCTTTTTTTATCCGGACAACTATTTCTTCGCAATCGTCTGTTCCCAGATAAGCGATCAAACCTCCGTTTTTAGTAAGTTTCCCAACCAGTTCCCGGTGAGAATATCTGCCTGAATAGGCCAGTTCCAGGAGGTCTCCGATGGGAAGTGCACCGGCTCTCTGAGGCGAGAAGGGACCCATACCTAAAACAGCATTATTCACATCAACAATTTTTCCCTTATCCATCGCAGCTACACTTATGCCACCTCCCATGTGCACTGCTATCAAATTTAACTGGCTCAGATCTTTTCCTAATTTATCTGCCAATTTACGACTGGTAAATTTGATATTGAGAGCATGCAGAAGAGATTTTCTCTCAATTTCGGGCAAACCTGAAATTCTGGCCAGGTCGGAAAATTCATCCACTGTTACCGGATCGACGATGAAGGCAGGTACATTTATCTCATCTGCAATAGCTTTGGCTATAAAGGCACCCAGGTTGGAAGCGTGGATTCTGCCCCACAAAGTCGGATCTTTAAGATCTGCCAGCATTTTCTGATTGATTTTATAGGTTCCGCTTGCGACTGCTTTTACCAATCCTCCTCTTCCCACTACAGCATGAAGGCTGGAAAAGGAAATATTGTTATCTTTCATAGCCTTAAGCACCAGCTTTTTTCTGAATTCAAACTGCTCAATAATTCCGTTAAAGGACCCGATCTCACTGGCGGTATGTCTTAACACCTGGGTAAATACTGTTTCATCGTTATCAAAAACAGCTATTTTAGTAGAAGTAGATCCGGGATTAATAGTCAGAATTCGATAGATCATAAACACTCCATTTTTTTAAGGCAGAGTTTTCAGATTATGCTGATACGTCAAACTGTTTTTTTTGCTCCAGCCGGCAGGATTTGGAAATAGAAAAAGTGTAAGTGTAATCATCATAAAAACCTATAAATGCTTTACCTATAAATTGTTTGACAGGATAAAGGAGTTCTAAATAAATGCCACACGGAGAAGATAATAATGAACATAATCAGTAATAAATCCGGTTGGATTGAAGTTATTTGCGGCAGTATGTTCAGTGGAAAAACAGAAGAGCTTATCCGCAGGATACATCGAGCTGAATATGCCAGGCAGAAGGTCCAGATTTTCAAACCGGAAATTGACAAGCGCTACGATGAAAACCACATTGTTTCCCATAATAAGACCAAGGCACCTTCCCAGATCGTGAAAGATTCAAAGGATATTATGAATTTAGTGGAATGGGATTCTGATCTAATTGCCATTGATGAAGCTCAGTTTTTTGACGATGGGCTCATTGAGTTATGCAACAAGCTGGCAGACAAGGGTAAACGCGTAATTGTCGCAGGTCTGGATCAGGATTATACCGGAACTCCGTTTGGACCGATACCGCAGTTGCTGGCTATTGCTGAATATATTACCAAACTATCGGCTATTTGCGTAAAATGTGGCAATCCTGCTAACAGGACTCAGCGCTTAACCCATAATAAGGAAAAAGTAGTAGTCGGTGCCAAAGATATTTACGAGGCACGCTGCCGTAATTGTCACGAGGTATTTTAGTATGAATTTTCTCCAATACCTGCTAATTAAATTGATAGATATCTACGTCATCATAATCATAATAAGGGCTTTGATCTCCTGGTTCTCACCCAGTCCTTACAATCCTTTGTATATTTTTCTTATTTCAATCACCGAACCTGTTCTGGGCAGGATAAGAAAATTTACTTTCAAGTTATTCCCTACTTTTAGAATTGACTTTTCGCCCCTAATTGCTATATTGTTGCTGAACATTATCAGAAATTTTTTACTGGGATTATATTTATGACGGATAAGATCAGAAGGGCTGCGGAATATATTAAAGCTCAAATCAACTTCGAGCCTGAGACGGGTTTAATTCTGGGTACAGGCTCAAATGACCTGGCCGAAATGGTTATTGATCCGGTGATAATTCCTTATAAGGATATTCCTGAGCTACCTGTTTCCACAGCGCCAGCTCATATCGGACGCATAGTTGCCGGCAAGCTGTCAGGCAAAAAAGTGATCTTTT
>LKUH01000544.1 GCA_001412425.1 Candidatus Cloacimonas sp. SDB | reverse complement strand
TGTTTGACGTCAAGAGAAAGTGGACAAATTAGGTTAAAAAGTTAAGAGACACTTTGTTAGAAAAAAATATTAACAAAGGAGTCCAAATGAGATCGAAAAATTCCTCAAATTCACCTCAACATATCATTAAAGATATTAAACGAAAAACCCGCAGAAAATTACCGGACGTCAATGCACCTTTGATCTTGTTGTAGGTTTTGATGAATATCAACCGTGACATCTTTCTGATGCTATCATCGGATCCTATGTCCATTACAACGGTCTCGGGTTGCTTCTTACAGATCAGATACTGGATCTGGATCTCAGGCTTGTTCGTAACCGTCGTGTAGAATGCTGTCTGGAACTTGAAGTCAGTATCTATTCCGCTTGGTTTTCTGGACTTGGTTTTGAAGTCTATAACTTTGTCAGTTAGAACCAGATCCGGGATACCTACAATCTTAACAGCGTCACCGTCAGGTGTATAGATTGTAATTTCCAGTTTCTTCTCTATCTGCATGATCTGATATGGTTTGATCTTGGTAGTTATGCCTGATTCCATATATTGATTTAAAGCATTTACGGAAACAGATCTTATCGTATCTTTATCAGTATCCCAGATAACTTCTTCTGTCTCATCAGCTTTATTAACTAATTCTATAGCAGCATCAAGGACATTATCTGGATTGAATTTACCAGACTCTTTCTTCTGCTGATAGATCAAAGATAAACCAGAATGAATAGCATTACCTCTAATCAGAGCAGAGTTAATGGGATATGATAATTTTTCTACATATTTCAAATACCACTGGAATTCACAACGGGAAAAAGTACTAACCTGGGAAACAGATAGATGATCTATTTTATACATCATACCTCCTAAGCTGTTTTCTGGTAAGTATCTTCTATCCACTCACTGATCTTACCCGGTTCATTCTGCAGCAACAGAATAAGTTTACCTGCTTTTCCCTGATCCAGATCTTCAATACGATTTACTGCATATTGATCATAGATATAGGATGTAACGATTCCTTCATTAAAAAGCCGTTCTGAGAGTTCTTTTAGTGCCTTAATTTGCGAGTCAGTAACCTTAGAGGGTAAAGACTCATCTGCAGTATTATCTTCGATATTTGAAGCTGTTTTTTCAATCTGAGCTGCAGGGAGAATAACTGTATTTCTGTTTCCACCATAAGATTCAATCCCCTCCAGTTCTTCGGGTAAATAAACACCGGCAAAGATCTCAGGCAGAGCATCACGGATACAGAAAGCCATAGCTCTATGTTTCAGCATTCTGCGTTCGTACTTCTTCCAGTTATCTTTGTAATCAAGACCTGCTACTTTAGCATCCTGTCTGGAGAAAGAAGCTTTAAAGGGAGTTTCAACACCTCTTCTTCTGATGGTGACCTTGCATTTAAACTGATTGTCATTCATGTTTTCTTTACCTGAATACTGGATTTTGATGTCTTCAATCTTACCTGAACGAAGAGCAAGTGCTACCATCATATCAGCTTTCAGGGTAGGAGTACCGTTAATGATTGCGATATTCATTATGGCTACCAGGGGCGGCAAGCCAAGTTCATGTCCCATTTCTAAAGCGATAACTACCTTTTCAGGAGTATCGTAACCTCTGGGCATAAGGTTAGATTTAATGAACACACTGGCCATACTAAGTTTTTCCTGAAAGGATAATGGCATAAGTGACTCGTTTTTTGCTACAGCTAAACTTTGCATATGAACCTCCTTGTTATTTTGTAAAGAAACAGCCCCCCAGTTGATTTCTGAGGAGCTGAAATAAGTTTAATTTTCTTACTAATGTAGATTTACATAACAGGTAAGAATTGATAAATTAGAGCATTAAAATCTTACTGTGAATTATATTTTAATATCCGGAATTCTTTTAATAGCATCCCGCTTCTTCTTATCGGTTATATTTGCATAAACCTGTTCGGTAGTTTTAACCGATGAATGACCCAGTAACTTTGAAGTTGTATAAAGATCTATGTCATTAGATATACAAAGAGTGGCAAAAGTATGTCTGGAATTATGAAAAGTAATATTCTTGGAAATCTTTGCTGCCTGAAACCACTTCCTTAATATTACTGAGATCCAGGTTTTGCTCGGAAGATTGAAAATATAATCGTTTTTAGTAATCAGTTTCTGCTGTTCGATTACAAAATAAACGATCTTGTGTAGCGGAATAGTAACTAAGTTCTGGGTCTTACGCTGACGGATTTTTATTTCACCATCTTGAATATCGGTAAACTTAATAGAATTAATGTCTGATAATCTTAATCCTGAAAAACAGGAAAAAATAAAGGCGTTCTTAACATGCTGATTTTGACTGTAGGTATTGATCAGGATCTGGATCTCTTCAATTGTAAGGTATTCTTTTTTTACAACCTTTGCTTTTATGTGGATTCCATTAGCAGGATTACTTTCAATAATCCCTGCCCGGATGGCATGCGCAAAACAGGATTTGAATTTATCAAAGTAACTCTTGGCAGTTATGTCTTTCAAATTGCTGAGCATAAAATCAGCGAATTCCTGGCAGAGCTTAGGTTCAATTTCAGAAAATGTAAGGTTGTCATTTAACTTCTTATGTTTAAGAAAATGCTTAAATTGCTGCAGCATACTGAACCAGTTCTTGTTTTTCTTTTCAGCCAGCCTGGACAGATACTCAAGAAATACGATTTCTCTTTTTGTATTTATTAACTCGAAACCATGTTGTTTCTGCATCAATTCTGTTTCGCGAAAGTCCCGAAGCGATACAACATAGTTCAGTTTCTGCTTGTCTTCTTTGTAGGAGTTGTTAGTTCCCCGCAGATATATTTTTAGAAATTCTCTTTGCCTTGTATTGTGTATTATGAGGTCAAAGTAGATCGAATATAGGTCATTGGTTAGTTTTCTATACCGGATTTTTATCCTCTTTGATTCATTCAGATTAGGTAATCCAGTTAAAATTCTTGGTACATATGAGTTCATTTTTTACCTCCTGGATAAAATCCGTCACTCGCTTGTCACTTTGGATTGTTTCCTAATGGCTTACATTTAGAGTAGTTAAATATTTGATTTGAGTAAAGTGACAGAAACTGTCACTTTCAGCCCCCTTTCTGCGTCTCAAGTGACGCCTGAGTGACAGAATTGACCTGCCCCTTCCAACTTCCCGATAAGACTAAAACTCACTTAAACGTACTGTTCATAAGGCATAAGCATTACCTCAGCGAGTTCCGGTTCGCTGTTTGCATTGTCTTCTTTATAATGATTACGTTAAAGGAATAACATGAAGCCATACTTGATCTTTATCTTCATATTAAATCTCAGCCTTAACCTGCTCGCCTCTGTCGTCATCAACGAAGTACTCTACGACCCTTCCGGCAGCGATAGCGGTTATGAATGGATAGAGTTGTATAATAACGGAGATGAAACAGTCGATCTGAACGGCTGGAAGATATTAAAAGCGGGCACTTCTTTTATATTGGAATTGAGTTTACCGGAAGTTTATATCGCAGCTCATTCCCATTTTCTGATCGGTGATATATATGTAGAGAATACAGATCTTACTGCCGAACTCTCCTTCCAGAACGGGGGCTCTGCAACAGATGGAATTCAGCTTGTTTCCCCGGATGGGCAGTATACCGATACTGTACTTTATGATGAGCCTAACACAAATTGTCTGCCCGATGATGTTACTGACCCGGGGCAGTTTTTCGCTCCCGATGTGGCAGGGGGGCACAGTCTGGCCAGAATATCGGATGGATTAGACACTGATAATTCTGCAGATGATTGGTTCGATTGTGAAAATCCTACTCCCGGTGACACTAATTTCTTCCCTATCGACCTGGAAATTTCCTCGCTTAAGATCGAAAATAATGGGGCTAATTATGAGGCTTATATAGGAGTTAAGAACTTATCCACGGTTGGTGTGGATAACTCTGTGGCTAACCTTGAAATAACCGTTAACAATAGTATTTTATCCAATTTTGAATTACCTGAAATATGTGGTGGAGATTCTCTGGAAGTGATTCTGGAATTGGGGGTATTCGAATCAGG
The DNA here is from genome assembly GCA_001412425.1 of Candidatus Cloacimonas sp. SDB. Classification (GTDB taxonomy): domain Bacteria; phylum Cloacimonadota; class Cloacimonadia; order Cloacimonadales; family TCS61; genus SDB. The sequence continues at coordinate 6,605 of LKUH01000544.1, read as the reverse complement.
ATATTATCTGACATCGGCTAATCTTAACTGCTTATATGATAATTACTTAGAAAACAATTTAATGACTGCCTCTTTTCTACAGGGATCACCGCCGCTGGTTCTGAATGAGATCCTTTTTAAACCGCTGGAAACCTCTTTTGAATGGATTGAAATCTATAACAAATCTACTTGTGGATATCTTGTGGATAACTTTGAAATTATTGATGAAAGCGGTGCTAAAATATTGTTTTCCGGTTACATAGAAGCCTTGGATTATATTGTCGTCTGCGAAAATAAAGATCATCTTTTGCTCGATTATCCTCAGGCGATTGAGGAAAAATTGATTCAGGCTGCAAGCTGGACTTCCTTAAATAATACAGATGAAACATTGATTCTAAAGGATCAGTTTGAGATTCAATTTGATTATTTGGACTATAATGGTGCTGATTGTCCTTTAAACATGTCACTGGAAAGAATAAATCCCTTTTTAGGAAATGAACTTGATAACTGGGGATATTCCATTGATTCAGCAACACCAGGCTGGAAGAACAGCATATATGTTGTTGATCTTCCGGCTGAATCAAAACTGAATATTAATCCTGATCCATTTTCACCCTACAGAGGTGAAAGAACCATAATCAGTTATAAACTTCCGGAGAAACTAAGCAGAGTTACTGTTCGAATATTTGATCTTAAGGGAAGAATGAAAAAGAAACTGGTCGATCAGAAGATTCAGGCTGCAGAGGGAGAATTCATCTGGGATGGTAAGGGGGATAATAACAGTCTTCTAAATGTGGGGATATATCTGGTTTTAATGGAAGCGACATCACTTAATTCCGAGAAAGTTTATTCTCAAATCAAAACTGTAGTTGTTGGAAAATAGGATATAATATGTATGGTAGAACAATTTCGTATGCAATACACGGTATTGATTCTCAGCAGATAACTGTAGAAGCTGATATCAAGGGTGGAGTATTGAAATTTGCAATTGTGGGATTACCTTCAAATTCCATAAAAGAAAGCAGAGGTAGGGTTTCTTCAGCTATAAAAAATTCCGGTTTCCGTTTTCCTACCCATAATTATACGGTAAATCTTGCTCCGGCTGATATTAGAAAAGACGGAGTAGCTCTCGATCTTCCCATTGCTTTAGCTTTAATGAAAGCTCACAATCAGATCCAGTCAAATATTTTACAGAATTATGCTCTGGTGGGAGAATTGTCTTTAGATGGAAACCTGAGACCAATCAGGGGTATACTTCCTATTGCTGCAGCAGTAAATAAAGATAAGTTGGACGGTATCATATTGCCATATGAAAATGCCAGAGAAGCAGCAATCGTAGAAGGATTGAATGTCTATCCTGTGACCTCACTGAACGAAGCAGTAAATTTCCTGGAAGAAAAAGTAAGCATTGAACCTTATAAAGTAGATAAAAAAGAGATCTTTGAAAAATTGAACATGTCCTCTCTTGACATGTTCGATGTAAAGGGTCAGTTTCATGTGAAGAGAGCGATTGAAGTTGCTGCCGCTGGAGGACACAATTTATTGATGATAGGACCTCCCGGTTCAGGGAAAACCATGCTGGCTAGAAGAGTGCCGACAATATTACCAGATCTTACCCTGGAAGAATCATTGGCTACTACCAAGATTCATTCTGTGGCGGGATTTATTGTCAGCAGAAAGGGTATAGTTACAGAACGACCATTCCGTTCACCTCATCATACTATCAGTGATGTAGCCTTAATAGGAGGGGGAAGTTATCCCAAACCTGGTGAAGTTTCCCTGGCGCATAACGGTGTTTTGTTTTTGGATGAATTACCGGAATTCAAGAAATCAGTTCTGGAGGTTCTGCGGCAACCTCTGGAGGATGAAAGAGTGACGATATCAAGAGCGACACAAAGCCTGGAATTTCCAGCTAAATTTATGCTGGTAGCCTCCATGAATCCCTGTCCCTGCGGATATTACGGCAGTGAAATTGAGGGTCATTCCTGCATGTGTAATGTAGCCAATATACAACGTTACAGATCAAGGATTTCGGGTCCACTATTGGATAGAATAGATCTGCATGTGGAAGTTCCAGCAGTAAAATATGATGAACTGAGCTCATTTCCTACCGGAGAAAGGTCGGAAGACATTAGGAAAAGAGTTAATATATCAAGGGAAATTCAACTGGATAGATTTCGGAATGATAACATATTCAGCAATTCGCAGATGAATCCCAAACAGATGCGTAAGTATTGTCAGTTGAATAATAGCGGTAAAGAACTACTGAAGCTGGCGATGGAAAAAAAGGGGCTTTCAGCACGTGCTTACGATAGAATTTTAAAGGTTTCCAGAACAATAGCCGATCTGGATGAGTGTTCTCAGATCGAAACGAATCATATCAGCGAAGCAGTGCAATACAGAAGTCTGGATAAAAAATTCTGGGAATGAAATATTTTTCGTCTAATATTTTAAAGATTAATCTGCAAAATATTATAAGATTAAATTTATTGTGCTATTTAACAGATTGAATTTTAGAATAATCAAGCTCTGCTTTTTTTTGCAGTTCTTCTTTTTGGTTTAGCAGTTATATTCTGATCTACCGGCAGGATCACAACTCTCTTGAATTCACCCTTGCCAATGGTCATGGTCTTTAACTTCGGTTCGTTTTCTATCTGCTGGTGAACAATTCTTCTATTAGCGGCATGCATGGCTTCCAGGGTTATGCTTTTCCCTCGTTTTTTTACTTTTTCAGTTATAGATTTAACTTTTTTAAGAAGAGCTTCTTTTCTTCTTTCTCTGTAGCCATCTACATCTAAACTGATCCTTTTACCCGGTTTACCCCGCTTGTTGGCAATTTGATTAAGTAAATATTCTAGGCTGTCTAAAAGTTTTGCTTCTTTTCCTATGATATGACCGGGATCTCTGGCATCCTTTATTTCTAGGTTAAAATTAGTATCCGATTCACTTAAAGCCAGTTCGCCATAGCTAAGATCCATTTTTTTAAATAATTCTTCAGTGAATTCTTTGATATCGTTATTTATTCCTGAGAAAGTAAATTTTAAACGGGCCGGTTTTGAACCAAGCAAACCAAATAATCTGCTGGATTCCTTTTCAACGACTTCAAATCTGAAGTCGTTAAGAGTAAGATCAAATTCTTTCATAAAACTTTCGATAACTTTTGAAGTTGTTTTCCCTTCTCTTTCGATGATTTTCATGGTGGTTTCCTTAATCAAATTTTTTCTTAATAAAATATTGCTGAATAGTACCTATTATCGAAAAGACTGTCCAGTAAAGTACTAGTCCTGCCGAAAGTGATTTAAATATGAAGAACATCATTACGGGCATTATGTAGAGCATCATTTTCTGACTCTGCTGAGCAGCCTGCTGTTTTTCGTCCATTTCAGCGATTTTGTCTTTGGAAGGCGACATAAGTTTCTGTTGAATGAACATGAAAACAGCCATAGCAATTGGCAAGATTAGTGTTTTATCGGGTTCAGAAAGATCTGATAACCAGAGAAAGCTGCTCTGCCTCATATCGATGGAATACCTGATTACAGGATAGATTGCAAAGATAATAGGCATCTGAAGCAACATGGGGAGGCATCCCCCTAACGGACTAACGTTGTGTTCTTTGTAAAGTTTGCGCATTTCCTGATTCAGAGTTTGGGGATCCTTCTTATATTTAGCCTGAAGCTCTTTCATTAAAGGCGTAACTTTTTGCATTTTATGGGTAGATTCAAAACTTTTATGAGTTAAAGGATAAAGCAGGAACTTGAGTAAAATGGAGATAATGATGATAATAATTCCATAGCTGGGAATAAAACCCCTGAAAAACCTGAAGATGGCTGAAAACAGATTACTGACAGGTCTGAGGATTTCTATAAATGGTCCTTCCATTACCTTTTTAAAACCCGATCGGTAAGCTGACAGGTTTTCTGGTATTAGCGGTCCTAAATATAAAAAGTAATCATGTGAAAAAGTTTCACGGGGAATATCAATATTCAGCTCCATTGCGGGACTGTTGTTATTGTTAAAAGAAGTGATCTGATTAATATTAACCAGGTTATCAGCATAAATTCCCATAATAAAATATTTTGATCTGATCGATGCCCAATCAACTTTTCCGATATCTTCTTGTTTATCCTTAAGTTTAGCAAGACTGTATTTTTCTATCTCATTATTTATTTGAGAAATTATTTTATAATCACGTAATTTTTCTTTAGGATGTTCTATAACGTAATCTTCAGAATCGGCAATTCCAGTATCCAGAGAAAGTTTATATCCGGAAATTCTTGTAAAATTCTCAGAAGTTATATTCAGCGTAAGGTTATAATCTTCCGCTAGAAGATATTTTTTTATAAATAAACCAGTATCATTTCTTAAGATAAACGTGACTCCGGAATTATTCTGAGTAATATTATAATCAAAGACCTGATGGGAAAGGCTGATCAGGTTTTGGTCTTCAGTTTCCAGCACAACCTTAAGCATTTTTTCTTCAAAAGGTATGAGATCAACATGGGTTTCCTGATCATTAAAAAAGTAATTTTTCATTTTTATGGAAGTTATAACTCCACCATAATTTGAAAATTGGATGATCATTTTCTCATTCTCAAGAATTATATTTTCATTAATTTCAAGATCGGGGTCTGCAGGAATGTTTAATGATTCCTCAATCACCTTACTGGCTTCAGGAACAGTTCCCACTCCAACGGGATCAGCAAATTCTTCAGCAGTGTTTACAGACTCTTGAGATTGTATTCGTTGTACCGGTTTTTTCCAGATAAATTCGTTACTTATCCAGAAAATTATCATGATCAGAATTAAAGCTAGTATTGTTCTTTTTTCCATCATTTCTCCTTTCAGGGAAGGGGGTCAAAACCACCTTTATTAAGGGGGTGACACCTTGATATTCTAGAAACTGATAAATAGAGAGCTTTCAAAAAGCCATATTTCTTAAAAGCCTGTTGAGAATATTCGCTGCAGGTAGGTGTAAAACGGCAGGTAGGAGGAAGAAAGGGGGAAATTATCTTTCGATAAACAGAAATCAAAAGCAAAAAAAATTGATTAAATATTTTCATTAATTATTAATTTTAGTGAACAATATCGACAAATCTTTTTTAATTTCTCTCCAGCCGGAAGTGCCGGAATCAGGTTTCGAAATAATAATAACATCTTTACCAGTAGGGCAGACAGGTCTGGTTTCCCTTAGAAAAGCCCTTATGCGTCTTTTAACTTTATTTCTAACAACAGCCTTTCCAACCTTTTTATTAACTATGATACCAACTGCCAGCGAGTTTTCAGTCTGATTTTTTCTGGTAAGAAAAATAAAGAGATTACCCTTAAGCACTTCCAGATTATTATCTTCATATACTTTCCGGTAGTCTCTTTTAGAGGTAATAGTTTGCATTTAATCACAAACTGTTAAACGATTTCTCCCCTTTGCTCGTCTTCTGGCTAAAACCTTCCTGCCGGCTTTTGTAGCCATACGAGCACGAAATCCATGTTTATTTCTTCGTTTTCTGTTATGAGGTTGATAGGTTCTCTTCATCAAAATCTCCTTTCTGAAACATCAAATATATCAATGCTCTAACTCTTTATTTTTTAACTTTTTACCGAACTGCGATAACAAAATTCCAGTCATTTTGCTGTCAAGAATTATTTGTTTATGTTGTCCGTAAGATGGTTTGCGATCTATCGGGGCCAACAGATATTATGGAAACCTTTTTGTTGAGAATTTCTTCGATCTTAGCAACATAGGCTTTAGCATTTTCCGGCAATTCATCAAAACCAACTATTCCCGTAATATCTTCTTTCCATCCGGGTAAGGATAAATAAACGGGTTTAAGTTCTTCCAGAATACTGATATTGTCGGGAAATTGTTCAATTATCTCGTTCTTATATGAATAACCAGTACATATTTTAAGTTCAGTGATCCCGGTGAGTACATCCAGTAAAGTTAAAGCAACTTCATCAATCCCGTTGATTATTGCTGTATATCGTGCCGCAACAGCATCAAACCATCCGCACCTGCGGGGTCTGCCGGTAGTAGCACCATACTCGTTTCCCTGTTTTCGTATTCGGTCTCCTGTTTCATCAAGCAATTCAGTGGGAAATGGACCTTCGCCCACCCGAGTATAATAGCTTTTGTACACTCCTATGATTTTTTCAATATTCCGGGGAGAATATCCACTTCCAGCTGAAATACCACCAGCTATGGTATGGGAAGACGTTACGAACGGATATGTTCCGTAAATCACATCCAGCAGAGATCCCTGCGCTCCTTCAAACAGCAGATTCTTGTTTCTATTGCTTTCCAGAAAGTATGGAACTTGAGTTAAAAAGGGTTTAAAATATTCTCCTGCCTGCAATAATGATTCCACCTGCTCCTCAAAATTTTCGAGTTCAGTTTTGTGATAATGAAAAAGATTTTTGATCTTCGTTCTCAATTGATCTTCCTGCAGCAGATCTGACATCCTGATGCCAACTCGGGCGATAAGATCTGAATAACAGGGTCCAATCCCTCTTTTAGTTGTACCGATTTTTATCTTTTCAGAATCAGCCTCACTTATACTATCCAGTTTTTTATGGAGAGAAAGTACTATCCCGGCTCTAGGATCAATAAAAAATCGACCCTCAAAAGTTAT
>LKUH01000543.1 GCA_001412425.1 Candidatus Cloacimonas sp. SDB | reverse complement strand
AATTACTTGATTTTTTTGATAAATATAAATAATTCGGGAATATGAGATATGAAATCCGTTGTTGATCAACCTTACTGGGACAATACATATAGGAACTATGAATTACAATATGATGAAAGTTTAATTCTTTTTAAGGATTTGTTTCAGAAATATCTACAAATAAATGGTAAATGTATTGAGATTGGCTGCTATCCAGGTAATTATCTAATATACCTTGGAAAAACATTTAATTATGAAGTATCTGGTATTGATATAACACCGTATATTGAGCGTTTGGATCCATATTTCCAGAAAAATGAGGTAAAAATTGGAAAATTATTCTTAGAGGATTTTTTGACATTTTCAACAAATGAGAAATACGATGTTGTCTGTTCATTTGGATTTATTGAACATTTTAAAAATATCGATGAAATTATTGATAAGCACATTTCACTATTAAAAACATCAGGAATCTGCATCATATCATCCCCAAATTTTCGGAAAATTCAATTTATACTTCATAATCTCTTGGATAAACAAAATATGGATCGTCATGTGACGGCAAGTATGGATTTAAATAAATGGAAAGAAGTTCTTGAACAAAATGATATGGAGATAATCCATAGCGGTTACTACAAAACAGCGTCTTTTTGGACGGATTCATCTAATCAAAATTTATTACAAAAATATTGCTCAAAAATTATTTCAAGTATTTTTGCTTATATCAATAAACATATTGACTATCCCAATCGTTACATTTCACCACATATGATTTGCATTTCAAGAAAAAAGTGAAAATATGAAAATTTTACATTGTGTAGAATTCTACTATCCCAGCACCGGGGGTGCGCAGGAAGTCATTAAACAACTCTCCGAAAGATTGGTAAAGCTGGGTAATGACGTTACTGTTGCAACAACAGATATCCCCGAAAGAAATCAATCGATAATAAATGGGGTTAAAATTAAAGAATTTAAAATCTCTGGAAATTATGCTCATGGATTTCACGGCGATACCCTACAATATCAGAACTTTTTGATAACTTCGGAATTCGATATTATCATGTTTTATGCTGCACAGCAATGGACAACAGATCTTGCACTTCCAGTGCTGGAAAAAATTAAACCAAAAAAAGTTATTGTTCCCTGCGGATTTTCTGGCCTCTATCTACCAGAATACAACGATTATTTCAGTAAAATGAAAAATTGGTTGAAGAAATTTGACGCATGCGTATATTTGTCAAATGAATATCGGGACATCGAATTTGCTCGTCAGCAAAATATCGATAATGGAATAATTATACCAAATGGGGCCGCAGAAGATGAATTCAGTTCAAGTTCTGATAACAATATCAAAAAGAGATTGTCAATACCGAAAAATGATTTTCTTATTATACATGTTGGATCACACACAGGCCTCAAGGGGCATAAAGAGGCAATCAAGATATTCAAAAAAGCAAACATATCCCATTGCACATTTTTAATAATTGGTGATAAATGCGATTCTGGTTGTTGGAAATCTTGTCGTTTTTCACAATTCATTTTTCAAATTGATCCTCGAATGCGAATTAATGGAAAAAAATTGAAAGTAATACAATTATCAAGAAAAGATACGATCGCCGCTTATCATAATGCAGATCTCTTTCTTTTTCCATCAAACATTGAATGTTCTCCCATCGTCCTGTTTGAATGTATGGCTTCGAAAACACCTTTTCTCACAACTGATGTTGGAAATTCAAAAGAAATTATAAAGTGGTCCAATGGCGGAATACTACTTCCCACGATTCACCAAAAAAATGGATATTGTTTTGCTAAAATTGATGAATCAGCGATTATATTAGAGAAAATATCCCTCCATGAAGAATATCGAATTAAAATGAGTAATAATGGATATAAAAAATGGAGAGAACAATTTCGTTGGGAAGACATAACAAAAAGATATTATGATTTATACCTAAAACTATGTAATGAGATTTAATCGAAAATTTGTCCATAATTTTGGAAGATATTTTCAAAAAACCAAAACTGAAGATCTGATAAATAATAAAAATTGTAGTGAATTTGAAGTAAATAACTGGATAATTTCAAATTTTATAATAAAAAAATTAGTACCTGTTGTTGGGATAAAGCCTTATCCCCTTTCTGAACAGTTGTTAATGGTTGCAACATTATGTCGTTTTCATCCAACACATATCTTCGAATGGGGAACAAATATTGGAAAATCTGCTCGCATTTTTTATGAGACCTCCAAATATTTTCAAATTCATTCGAATATCCATTCTATTGATCTTCCTGAAGAGGTTGACCATATTGAACACCCACATAAAAAAAGAGCTAAATTGTTAAAAAACATTCATGAAATCAATCTTTATCAAGGAGATGGTTTAGATATATCACTCGAAATTTGTGAGAAAATCACACATGGCAATATTCTTTTTTTCCTTGATGGGGATCATGACTATAATTCAGTGAAAAGAGAATTAGATGGCATCCTTAGCACAATTAAATTTCCAGTAATTCTTGTACATGATACATTTTACCAATCATCAAATTCTCACTATAATATTGGACCTTATTTAGCAATCAAAGATATTTTAAATATGAATAAAACGCAAATTAAAACACTATCAATGAATACCGGTTTGCCTGGAATGACATTATTATACCATGAAATAAATCTAAAAATAGAGTAAGTATTCCAAATTTTAATGATCCAATAATTAAAAGAAAATTAATAGAATTCATCATTTGCAATAATGATGAGAATAGAAAGATGTGAACAATTTGATAATAATTAAGATAATTGGCGGACTTGGAAATCAGATGTTCCAATATGCATTAGGTAGAAAACTCGCAATTAAAAATAATGCTACCTTAAAATTTGACATATGTGGATTTAGGAACTATGCACTTCGGCAATATGATTTGAAATATTTTAATATCGAGGGTAGTATTGCCACACCTGATGATCTATCTAATGTTTGCTTCCCCTCTAATAATTATATTCATTTATTTGGAAAATATTTCAAAATATTAACTACCAACACACATAAGATAAGATATTTCAAAGAAAAAAATTTTAATTTCCAACCTGAAATTGTAAATCTTGAAGATAACATCTATCTTGATGGTTATTGGCAGAGTGAAAAATATTTTTCAGACATAAATGATGTGATTAAGAAAGAATTCACTGTTAAAAAACAACCTAATTCCATAAATAAATCCTTTATTGAAAAAATCGAGGGAAGTGAATCAGTAAGTATTCATATAAGAAGAGGAGATTATGCCACAAACACAATCACGACTGAGATTCACGGACTTCTCGATATAGAATATTATCAAAATGCAATAAAATTCATGATTGACAAAAT
>LKUH01000542.1 GCA_001412425.1 Candidatus Cloacimonas sp. SDB | reverse complement strand
ACAAAAAAAGCCCCTGAAAAATTCAGAGGCTTTAGATATTCTGTTATTATGATTTATACTACACCATGATCTATCATAGAATCGGCAACTTTAATAAATCCGGCGATATTAGCACCGTTAACGTAATTAACGTAATCATCTTTTTTACCGTGCGTGACACACTGTTCATGAATAGCTTTCATAATATTATGAAGTTTTTCATCAACTTCTTCTCTAGACCAATTCAGGCGCAGGCTATTCTGAGACATCTCCAGACCTGAAGTTGCAACACCACCGGCATTAGCAGCTTTGCCGGGCCCGTAAAGAATCTTTGCATTAAGGAATATATCAACTGCTTCCGGTGTGGACGGCATATTTGCACCTTCACATACACAAAAACAGCCATTTTTAACAAGTGTCTCAGCATCTTCAGCATCAATTTCGTTTTGAGTTGCACTGGGAAGAGCAATATCACATTTCACTGACCACGGACGTTTACCTTCATAGTATTTTACCCCGAATTCATCAGCATATTCTTTAATTCTGCCTCGTTTGATGTTTTTTAATTCCATTATGTAGGCAAGTTTATCCTGATCAATTCCATCCGGATCATAGATGAAACCGCTGGAGTCTGACAGCGTAACAACTTTCCCGCCCAGCTCTGTTGCTTTTTTTGTAGCATATTGTGCAACATTACCAGAACCTGAAACAGCACAGATCTTACCTTCAAAAGATTCATTTCTGGTTTTCAGCATTTCTTCAGCAAAATAAACTTCGCCAAACCCGGTAGCTTCAGGACGAATGAGGCTGCCACCCCAGTTTAAACCCTTGCCGGTAAGCACACCGGTAAACTCATTTCTGAGTTTCTTATACATACCGAACATGTAACCGATTTCCCTGCCACCAACACCGATATCACCGGCTGGAATGTCTGTATGCTGCCCAATATGTCGGAAAAGTTCTGACATAAAAGCCTGACAAAATCTCATAACCTCGTGATCTGATTTCCCTTTAGGATCGAAATTGCTTCCGCCTTTTCCACCGCCCATGGGCAGTGTGGTCAAACTGTTTTTGAAAATCTGTTCAAAACCAAGAAATTTTAAAATGGAAAGATTCACACTTGGATGAAATCTGAGTCCACCTTTGTAAGGTCCGATCGCGCTGTTAAATTCAACTCTGAAACCTCTGTTAACCTGCACTTCACCGTTGTCCCTTACCCAGGGAACTCTGAACATGATAACTCTTTCAGGTTCAACAATACGATCGATGATCTTTGCTTCCTGATAAACTGGATTAGCTTCGTACACTGGCCAGATAGATTCAACAACTTCTTTTACGGCCTGCATGAATTCCGGTTGACCGGGATTTTTGGCTGCTGTTTGTGCTAAAAAGTCATTAAGTGACATAGTACCTTCCTTATTTAATATTTTTATGAACTCGGAAAAAATTTATTCACTTATTTTAGTGTCAAGTTTTTAGTAAGGTAAAAAGATCAGGATTACAAATATCATATTATTTCAGAATAACAGAAGTGGCTGAATGTCCATCAATTTTTATGGTTAATGGTTTCTCAATTTCCAGGTGAATGGTATAATTTTTTCTGGTGATAATCTTTTGTTGATTCAGCCATTCCCAATCTATAAAATTTTTAGTGGAATCAGTCGGGACTGAGACATAAATTATGTTCATTGTTACCAGGTTATGAAAAAAATGACTTCCCTGTGATGCTTCCACAGTGAAATTATCAAGACTAGTCTCAACAATTACTTTTGCTCTATCTATCTGTTCCCAGCGTACCGGAATTCCCAGAAATCTGTCACTTGAGCCCCATCTGCCCGGTCCCAGAAGCACATAATATTTTTTTTCTTTCTGCATTTTTCGGTTAAGAGCTTCGATCTCCTTCGCCATTTCCACCGTTTTGGTATTATCAAAAGTAGCGGGATCAATTAAAACAATATCTTTAACACCTTCGATCTGGCCATTCCCGATCGCCTGTCTGGAAAACAGGCAAATATCCTGCTTATCAATTTTCGTAAGATCCAATTCTACTTTTTCCTGATTTACTGACAAAGGCCTGATCTGCAGCAGATAGAAAGAGGGATGACCTGGAGTAGAAAGATTTAGTGCAAACTCAATTTCTACCGGTACTCCCAGACTTAATTTGCCTATTTCCATGAGACGCGTCAGAATATCCGCTAATGGGATCTGATTATAATGAATGATGTTACGAAATGTGAGTATGCGAGACCCTTTAGTAAAGCTCTTATCATCGAAGCGTAGATTGTGATAATCCCACACAGAAGTAAGTTCGCGGAACATATTTTCCAGTTTATCCTGTGATAAGCTGATTTTCTTGAGAGTTGCCTCTTCACCCGAACACAGATCGATATCTTTATTTTTCAGATCAACAGCATAAAATCCTTTCTGATTGTACTTAACAGTTTCGACCGGTTTCTGAAGATCAATTTTGGGATAGCGTGGACAAAATCTGAAAGAAAGTCCTCCATCGACAACTTCTTTACCCAAACCAACAACTAACGATGTGATCCCATCTTCATGTTTCATTCCTTTAATGGGATAGAAATTATAGGATTGACAGACACCAGAAACCTCCGGCAGAAAAAAAATCTCATCATAAATTGAGCCGACAATTTCCTGAATTATTACTGCCATTTTCTCTTCTTCGGTTTTAATGTTAATGCTGTGCAAATATTTTCCTGCCTTTTTTTTAAAAGGAGAAGCAAAAATCAGTTTTATGGCATTCTGCAGCTTATGCAGCCGCTCTTCGTTGTCGACTTCGTTATTGGGAAGCATGTAGGTGCTATAAACACCGGCAAAAGGCTGAGTTTGAGAATCCTCCAGCAGCCCAGATGATCTGACAGCCAGGGGTACATTCCAGTTTTGAATAAGCTCTCTCAATTTTTTTTCCAGTTTGCTGGAAAGTTTTCCCTGC
>LKUH01000541.1 GCA_001412425.1 Candidatus Cloacimonas sp. SDB | reverse complement strand
TTGTAAGAAACACTTCTTTTAACTCCCTTAAATCATTCTGTAATAAAGTAATGAAGCGATTAAAAACAATATTAAATTGGTTTGATAACCAAATTTCAAACGGTTTAGCGGAAGGTATTAACAATGTTATTAAGAGCTTATTAAAGAGAGGTTATGGGTATAAAGATTTTGAGTATTTTAGAATGAAAGTTTTACAAAGATGTGGATACCTTAATTTTCACTCTACCCATACATTTTGAAAATGAACCATAAAAATTTGCCTCTATCCGGATTAAATTTACCTTATTCATATACCCCCACGGGGTATAATTAGGGAGGGGAGATGGAAGATAATGAATATATCTGTCATATTGATTCAGCTCATCATGATGATAAATTTAAAAAAGAGATGAAAAACCGGCTCAATCGCATTGAGGGTCAGGTAAGGGGAATAAACCGTATGATTCAGGAAGACATATATTGTGATGATATTCTCAATCAGATGGCTGCTATTCAGAGTGCCCTTATTTCGGCCGGAGAGATACTGCTGGAAGCTCATATAAAAAGCTGCATTGTGGAACAGATTAAACATGGAAAGGTGGAAGCGGTTGATGAACTGATGCAGACTATTAAAAAAATGATCCGGTAGCACTTATATTTATGAAAGCAAATTTGTACATTTACCAAGCTGAATGTTTTGATTTTAAGGAAGGATTATGAATTTTATATCAGGCTTATTTAAAGAAATATTGTCCACTTATCTGGAGATCGCTCCATATCTTTTAATCGGTTTGTCGTTTGCTGGTTTATTGCATATTATTTTCAATAAAGATTTTATTTTAAAACACCTGGGACGGAATAATTTCTGGTCAGTATTGAAGGCATCAGTATTAGGGGTACCTTTACCCTTATGTTCTTGTGGAGTAATTCCTACAGCGTTATACCTGCGTAAGCAGAAAGCTTCTCAGGGTGCTACTCTTTCCTTTTTGATCTCCACTCCGCAAACTGGCATTGACAGCATAATAGCAACTTATGGTATGATGGGTCCAATTTTTGCAGTTTTCAGGCCGGTATTTGCCTTTGTCATGGGAATATTTGGCGGGATAACGGCAAATATATTCGATCGGGAAAATATCGATATCGTTAAAATGAAAGAGGAAAATTTTTCTTGTGTTACCTGCAATATCAAAGAACCGCATGAACATTCTTCCTGGGAAAAACTGAAGAGCGGAGTAAATTATGCTTATGTGGAATTCCTCGATGATATCTCGTTACAGCTTATTTTCGGAGTTGTGCTGGCAGGTTTGATTTCATTCCTGATACCAGATGATTTCTTTCAGCAATATGGGGGAGAAGGACTTCTGGGAATGCTATTCATGATGGCTTTTGCCATACCTCTGTATGTTTGTGCAACTGCATCTATTCCAATAGCTGTTTCCCTTATGTTAAAAGGGCTCTCACCCGGAGCAGCTTTAGTATTTTTGATTGCAGGTCCAGCAACTAATATTGCGACAATAACACTTATTGCCCGAGCTCTTGGTAAGAAAATTGTGATCATTTATCTTGCTGTAATTGCCATTTTTGCTTTAGCCGGAGGCTACCTGCTGAATTTTGTCTATTCTTTAACTGGTGAAAATATTTTCACTCAGGGCATTCATCAACATGAATCGGAAAATCTGCTTTTCAGCATTTTTGTGGTAGTGTTTTCAATAATTTTACTGGCTTCCGTCATCAGAAAGATAAAGGGTAAATTCAAGCACAGTCCAAACCTTGAGTTGAAGGAACTGGAGCTGAATAAAAACCAGGTGAAATTCAAAATTGCGGGTATGACCTGTAATCATTGTGTTATGCATGTGACCAACGCCATAAAAGATGTATCAGGAGTAGAAAAAGTAGAAGTAAGTCTGAATGACAAAAGTGCTGTTGTTGCAGGGAAATTTTCTGTCGAAGCGGTTATAGCAGCTGTAAATAAAGCAGGCTACAAGGCTTCTATTTAAGGAATTCAAGGCTGGCAGCGATCTGGTCCAGAACTGATTCTTGAGCTAAATGTTCTTCCCTTTCCGTTCCGGCTTGAAACACTAAAATATTACCCTTTCTAAGCCAGATATACTCAATTAACAGCCAGTTTTCTCCGTCTGCACGATTAAATTCTATTGTGGATTTACAGCCATAATTTTTGCCGATGTATTTGAACTCTCTGTCCAATTCTCTGATATCACCTTTCCAGCGCGATTCCATCTCGTCCATATATTGAGGAATGTAGAAGGCACAGAAATCCATCAGATCATCCTTGCTGGTTGAAAGCATTCTGATTTGCAGTCCCGTATTATTGTAATGGAAAATATCAGCCCGGATCATTTCATTTTTATAAGAACTGTCTTCCAGTTGCCAGTTAGAGGGGAAATTAACAGCATAGAGACCGCTTTCATCCTGAAATCTTAACCAGTTTTCATCAGCTGTTTGATGCAGGTTGTCTGTATCGAAAAATTCTTCTGCCTGAAATTCGTTATTCTGCTCTTTTCTACTCCAGATCACCAGGATGAAAACAATTGCTAAAAGGATTAATAAAATATTTCTTTTCATTAACACTCCCTTTCCTACAATTGGATGAGTAAACATAATTTGTCAATTTGGAAATAAAAGCGGAGATACTTATGAAATTATTTCGAGTTTTATTTATCATATTTTTGCTTTTTGGATGTACTGTTCAGAGAGTTTCAGGCAACGATCTTGAAATTCAGGACAGCAAACAGGTTTACGATAACTGGGTGGAAGAGCTGAAATCTGCCAATACTGAGGAAAGTGTTGTAAAACAGCAGATAAGGGAGCAAGCAGATGAGATTGCCGGCAATTACTCCGGAGCAGAGGAGCTGGATCTTGCTCGCCAGGGCTTTCTATTGCTGGAAACAAAAAATGACAGTTTAAGAGCTGCGGAACTGGAAGATAATTTGACCAGAGAATTTCCGGTTTCAAGACAGACCTGGGATCGAGCAAAAGAAGAATTTTATGATAAAATATATCCGGTGTGGAATGACGATTCTCTCAAGATAGATATCATCAAGGAACTCTTGCCTAAATATTCTCAAACCGGCTGGCGCAGGACGATGTACCAGTACTTGCTGCATTCCCTGAATAGGGATGGAGATGACGCAGAACTGGAGATAAAACTGCAGGAATTCAGGAATGCGTTTCCGCATGATTATCTGCCTTATCTTATCAGTGCCAGATATCTGAAAAATATTGATAATAATGCAGCGTTTGAATTTGCTTTGCATGCTTATAAAAATTCTTATAATTATCCTTTTGTTGACTACTATCCGCCTTTGGAATGGGGACTGGAAAAAAGAGCTGCGATTGTGAATACTGCTGCGGTACTGGCTGATTTCTTTAATGAACAGCAGAGATATGAAGAGAGTATAAGCTTGCTGCAGACAGTCATAAATAAAAATGAGTTAACTGTAGAAGATGAGACTACATTGGCAGGTTGTTATCTGCAACTGGTAAAAGCGTTTGAGGGAGCGGGACAAATAAATCTGGCAATGGATTCTGCTGTTAATGCTATTATTGCGGGTGATTCCAGAAATGTTCATACACCGGTAGCCGATTCAATGTTATCGGTTCTTATCACTTCTGAAAAGGCAAATACTTCCAACCTGGAATTCTCGCGAAATCTGAAAAATTACCAGGACGTTGTTTTCACAGATGTTACAGATGAATATGGTCTGGAAGATGTTAACGCTGGCAGGATTGCCTGGGGAGATTTTAATGCAGATGGTTGGCAGGATCTGCTGCTGAACGGAAGCAGGCTTTTCCAAAATCAGCATGGTAGAGGCTTTAACGAAGTTACGGCAGCAGCTTTTCCTGATACAATTAAGGGCAATGGGGGATTGTGGGCAGATTTCGATAACGACGGTGATTTGGATATTATTACCAAAGATCCTGAATCGATCTGGTTGAATGAAGCTGGGATTTTCCGGAAAATATCAGGATTTCCTGATAATTTTGTTTCTACTGAAGGGATTGGAGTTGCAGATATAAATGGGGACGGATTCCTGGATATATATTTGGCGAATTACGAAAAAAATTATGTTTATGAACAGGATCAATTCTACCTGGGAAATGCTGAACTGGAATATGTTGATTCAGCCAGAGAATCAGGACTGATACCCGAGGACAGCATAAACAGAGCCGGCAGAGGAGTCAATTGCGGAGATTACGATAATGATGGTGATCAGGATATATTTGTTTCCAATTACAGATTAACTGAGAATTTTCTGTGGGAAAATGACGGGTCCGGTTCTTTTAATAATTGTGCTGTTGAGTTGAATGTAAGTGGTGTAGAAATTGAGGTCTGGTGGGGTCATACGATTGGATCTGAGTGGTGTGATCTGGATAATGACGGAAATCTTGATCTGATTTCCTGCAATCTGGCTCATCCCCGCTATATTGATTTTTCCAATAAGACAATGTTATTGTACAACTCCGGTTATCCGGAATTCAAATTTACAGATAAACGGGCTGAAGCGGGCATCAGGTTTGAAGAGACACATTCGGAACCGGCTTTAGGTGACCTGGATAATGATGGCTATCAGGATCTTTTTATAAACAGTGTTTATGAGAACAGAAGATCATTTCTTTATAAGAATAATCAGAACGGAACATTCAGGGATATAACTTATCTTTCCGGAACGAGGCATTTCAATGGCTGGGGAGTGGCATTTGCCGATTTTGATAATGACGGGGATCTGGATATTCTGGCTGCAGGAGGTAAGGTTCAGCTTTTCCGGAATGATACTGAAAATACCGGCAACTGGCTGCAGGTTGAAGTGATAGGAAAAGATCATTGCGATGCCATTGGCACCAGGCTGATCCTGAAAAATGAGAAGTTATATTTAATGAGAGAGATTCAGGGAGGAAAAGGATCGACAAATCAGCATTCCCTGATCCAGCATTTTGGTCTGGGTGAAATGCAGCCTCCTTTTGATCTTATCATCAGCTTTCCATCGGGTGAGAAAAGAAACCTGAAAATAGAAGATATCAACCGAAGGATCATTGTACAGGAAGGAAGGAAATAACAGGTTTATATTTTCAGCAGTTGCTCTTTTTCCTGCAATACTTCCGAAATAGTATAAAGTGAGCCTGATATAACCACAATGTCATTCTCTGCTGAATCTTTCACAGCTTTTTGAGCTGCTTCAACCACATCATGAATTATTTCATAATCTATTTTAGATCGTTTAACATAGTTTTCCTGGATGGCTAGTTCTGCTGCCCGGGCGGATTTATTTTTGGAAATGTAAATTTTATGACTGATAGAGCAGATTTCAGCGATTATGTTTTTTAAATTCTTATCCCTGAGAATAGCCATGACGAATCGAATTGTTTTACCCTGAAATAATTTTCTTAAGCTGGTGGTAAGTGTTTTAATACCTTCTTCATTATGAGCACCGTCTATGAGCACTAAAGGATTGTGTCTGAGAATCTGAAGTCTTCCCTGCCAGTTTACTTTTCTTAATGCTTTTCTGATACTGTTTTCCTGTATCATCCTGCCGGTTTTCTCTTGAAACAAATTGAATGCTGTAATAGCTGTGGCAGCATTAACAGCCTGATGCCTGCCCAGAAGATTTACAGTCAGATTTTTCAAATGCAAATTAGGAGAAGTATAGTCAAAAGTTGTTCCTCCAGCATCAACCATGATATTACTGACAGTAAAATCTTTTCCGAAAAGATATACTGGTGCCAGTTTATTATGTGATTGTTCAATGATCTTTCTGGCAGCGTAAGGGCTCATTTTTCCCAGTACTACCGGAACAGCGGATTTAATGATTCCGGCTTTTTCTCCAGCGATCTTGGCTATGGTGTTACCCAGACTTTTGGTGTGATCGTAGGAAACAGTTGTAATTACAGAAACTGTTGAGGCAAAAGGATTTGTGCCGTCTAAGCGTCCGCCTAGTCCTACTTCAAAAACTGCACAATCCACCTGTTGTTCCCAGAAATAATAGAAAGCCAGGGCGGTAGTTATTTCAAAGAAGGAGGCTTCGTATTTTTCCAGGATATGTTCCCAATTACGATAGATCTCCAGCAGTTTTTTAAATGTGATGTTTTTACCGTTAAGCCTAATCCTTTCACGATAATCTATGAGATGAGGGGAAGTATTGAGACCTGATGAGAGTGAATGATTCAGTGCAAGAGATTCGCAGATAGCGGCAGTTGAACCTTTACCATTTGTTCCGCCGATATGGATACCCTGCAGTTTTAAGTTAGGTTCTGCCATAGCAGAAAGAATGTTGTTCATTCTATCCAGTCCCAGTTTAACATTACCGGAATGCCGCAGGTAAATGTAGTCTAAAAATTCTTTATAATTCATAATAAAAAAAACCTTCAAGCTCAGCTTGAAGGTTTTTGATCAAATCCTTATTTTAGTCTAAAATTGATTCCATTAAAACATGATCAGGGTATTTTTCTTCGTTAGGGCATTTAACAGTTATTTCACCAGTTTCCAGGTTACCTTCCATAAAGTACTTGTCTCCAACCCCATTTTCCGGGCATTCGTAAGATTTCTTAAGATAACCGGTTCGAACCAGATCCTGAGTTGTTCCAGTAAAACTTTCTTCTCTTTCTTTCATATAATTATCTATAGCTTCATAAATTGTTTTCATATTCCTGATACACTCTTCAGTTTTCTGTTTACGATTAATGTTGAATTTCTGAGGAATGATAAGAATAAATACTAATACAAGAAATGCTATAATGCTAATAATTTTATAAATGCTGATCTTTTTCATTGTTGCTCCTTCTTAAACTTTTCTTTTCTAGAAACCATTCCAGAGTATTTCTCGTCAAGTTTTTTGTTAGTAATCATAATCCTGATTATGCTTGACCAAAAATTTGTTTTTTTGAATTATGAAAA
>LKUH01000540.1 GCA_001412425.1 Candidatus Cloacimonas sp. SDB | reverse complement strand
AACATCAAAAAAGCACGCTAACGCCCTTAGTATGGCTGATTTTCCGGCATCATTTTTTCCAACAAAAGTATTTAAATTTGAAATTTCCAAATTTTCCAATTTGTCTATGCCACGAAAATTCCGAATTGTAAGATATTTGATTCTCATAAATAATTATGCAGTTACTTCATTTAATGTCGTTTTCATTTCAAGGCTATTAACAAATTTGTCAATATTCGAAATTCTAACTTCCAGCCCATCCTTTTTGATAAAATCAAAGTAGCGTTCGGTATCAATAAAAGATTTTGGCGAAATAAACACGGAATATGATTTTGTGCCTTTTTTTACATATTCTTCAAGGTGTCGATGTATAGAAAACGACTCTCTGATATGCTGTTGCGTTCCAGTCAGTAAAGTTACTTCGATCAAAACTGTGTCTTTTTCTTCCAAACATTCAATGTCGGGGCTTCCGCCAGACGCAAAACTTGTTGGCAATCCTTCATCATCGGATATGAAATTAGGTTTTACGATAACGTCTGGTAATTTTTTGAGAATTGCCAAGGAAGTTAAAAATTCCAATCGTAAAGGTTGTTCGATGACTTTCAAAATATTATCGCTAGAAGATTTTTTCTGTGCCAAATTGAGAAGTTCGGTTTTAATTGAATCCCAAGCATAATGATCAACCCATTTTTCCAATTCTGCTTTTGTGGTTTTCGCTGGTGCTTCAAATACGGTAAGCGTTGAGATTAAATCGTGGTCGACTTGTCCGATATACTCAAAAAATTCTTTTTCCGTTTCAAATTCTTTGTAGGAAATATAATTTTTCAAAATATAATCAACGGTTGTAGATTCTTTTGAGTTTATATCTATGAAACGACCACCGCCACGCAAAGAAAGTAAGCCAGTTAAACGCATTTTCCGTATAAAATCGTCAGGATAATCACCGAGGATTGAATTATCATCTCTCTTTGTTTCGTTTAGTAATTCGTAGCAAAGATCTAAAATCACTTCGTTACTCGGTGTATAACCTTGTTTTTTGCGTAATTTTTTAATTTCTCGATATAAACTTTCAGCATTATCGTTTTGCCAACACAACAACAATGGTATTTCCGATCTGGATATACCAGCCCCCTTGTATGCTGGGTCATTATTCAAAAGTTTTATGGTTTGTATAAGCAAAATAAGCGGAACATTTTTATTTAAAACGCGACGAAATGGATTTTGGCGTTGATATTTCGCAAAAGCATTTGCAAAAACCATTAACTCATTTTCTGGCTTTTCTTTGTCCAATAACATTTTCCCGCTTTCGGAAAATTTTATTTCTTCATTTTGCCAATACCAAACAAAACCAAGTTCTTTGGCAATTTTAAACCAAGTATCAAATCTTGATGGCCATCCTTTTTCAAACCCTGCTTCTTTGTGGCTCTGAGGGTTGTCGGAAAATACTTTTTTGGTTTCAGTTTCGCTTAATTCAATCTCATTTTTCCATTTATCTTTTACAGCCGAAGATACTTTCATGGGCTGGTATAATCCTTTTTGAATTAAGGATTTGGCGACTTTATCAATAATTTCTTTTGTTAAAATTTCGCCGTCATATTCCGCAAGTACGGTCAAAAAATCCTTCAACCGTTCAGGATTTCTCATTGTTGTTGTAAATAGCAATGGTTTGTATTCAGATTGTCGTTTAGTCATAATTTTAATAGTTAGTAATCAGAACTTCTTTAATTATCTTTTTGCCGTTGTTATGATAATTAATGTAGTTACTTTCAATTTTGTGTACCTTGTATTTTTTCATCCATTCCAATAATAAATCATTTTTACTCCCGTTATAGTGAGTAACATTTGATAAAGCGAATTTAACACCTTTTTTATCTAAGATATCAATCATTTTCAATAAATCAGTTTCTAATTCCTTGTTCCATAATTTATTATATTCACTTGCGGATATTAAGTATGGTGGATCTAAATATACAAAATCGTTTTTTGAATATTTTTTGTCAG
>LKUH01000539.1 GCA_001412425.1 Candidatus Cloacimonas sp. SDB | reverse complement strand
AACCGAAACCCCCATTTGGTTAACAGAATGATATCGCTTCAAATCATTTTTTTTCAGCAAAGGATGAGAAAATGGCTCAGGTTGTAATCCAGCCTCATATATATCGCGTCTAATACCTTGAAATACTGATCTATGTCCACTGCCTTTAATAAAGAAAGTTTTTTTCTCTTTTTCGTAAAACCGCTTGTAACGCACCGATTCTTTCGGTAGCCAAGAATCAAACCATTGCCCTAAGAACTCATCTCCATCAATATTAATTGATTTAAGGTATCCACGCTTCTCCTTCTCATTAATCAACGTTCGATATACAGACCGGCGACCATAGAGATAGTCCATTGCATACCGATTTAAATAATAAGCACTTTGCGGGAGACCAACATACTGAAGAACGCGGCAATAATGCTTTAGACGAAAATATCGGTCATCGCCTCTACTAAATAATTCTTTAAACGAACTCTTATCTGGATCAGCAAGCAATATTCTAGGTTCATCACCGTTGTGTCCAATGCAAGAAGAAATAATCAATTCGACGTCAAAATATTCTCCACGTTCGTGGTGTGCCCTTTTCTTGTTTATGCCATCCCCAATTTGTCCATCCTGATTGCCTTTATAACTTGTACCTTTTGATTCAAATATGCATTGCAACTGGCCTGACATGCCTCTGTAATCGAACCGTTTGCCTTGCCCGGGCAGAGGCCCTAATTGATCCCACGGAATACCGAAACTTCGTTCAGCAATTAAGCACATCATCCCAATTCCTATCTCTTGACTCCGAGGGGTTTGTAGATCGCGGCCATAGCCTCCCCTAAACGTGAGATAAGGGCCTTCGAGATCCATGATATTAGTATATAGCCACGCTGATTTAAGACATTCGTCACTATCCGAAACAGGTAAAGCAGCGGTCTTACAACCGATAGCGTGAAGAAGTTGTCGCGGAGTAAAGGAAAACCCTGTTTGCGTTAAAGTTCTGACAGGTTCATACTTCATATTTCCTTGCGGCAAAGGACCACGAGGGGAAATATCAACACGCACAGTATGAATTCGGTCAAGACAATCATCTAATTGTTGTTGTGTCCTAATCATTTTAGTTTATGGTAATTGTTATCAAAAATAATTTTCACTGTATTCAGCTATCTTTTTACCAAATATTGATTAATTAATTTATTAAAATAATATTGGACTGAACCTTCTCATATTGAACATTGTTTTCCCCATGTCTCCTCTCCGTATAAATTTCGAAAAAAAAATTAATACTAAATGCACAGGCCTATTAAATTTACAATGCTAAATTTTCAATTTGAATTGGTATTCTTTTCGCGATTCCCTGCTCCTGTTATTTCTTATTATCGTTCAATTAAATCTTCTAGGCGCTTTGTCATTTTCATGCTGAGGCATATACCACCAAAAATTTAATTTCCTATTAGGATCATATGTCCTCAACCCCCTGCTATTATCTAAGCTTACTCCCATACCAGAAATTTTGCACCTATTGTTCAACTCATTTAAAATAAGACAACGTTCCTTATCTGCATTACTTAAATTTGGTTCTCCAGGAATGATACCAGGCAAAAACATTTGATTACCATTAATTTTTTCCCATTTCTTATATACATTAAATGATTCTCTCGAATATACTGCTAGCCCCACGAATAAATCGGATAATTGTATTAGTGTATTGCTTCCTGACCTTGAGGGGTTAATCCTTAAAATGCGATAATCAGTAATAAATTTTTCCCGTAAGTACGGGTCAGAAAATAAATAATTCGATATTATTGTCCTATATTTACCTCTATCTAAAAAACGCTTGATCCTATCCCAATCAATTACTGAATTCTCATCCGGGTAAAGACACCAAGTACAATCACAAGGCCATCTGTGCACTAACACATTCTTTAGTAAATGATAGTACATGACTTGTAAATTCTTATTATCGCATCGGCCCATTATTTTGTGTCTATTATCTTCAATATCCCATACCAAGATATCTATGCGGATTAAATTTTTTAAAACATATTCAATAGCAAAATCTAATAATTTTAATGCCGCGAACCGATATCTTGCAGTTTTTAACTTCTCCCATTTAAATTCCCGGATAGCCGAATCACGAAGTAATTCTAAAATCCTTTTATTTACTTGAGTGAAGTTTGTTGATTCGAGACTTATTAGCCCTAGCCCCCGATACCTTCCGATATTAAAACAAGTTTCATCTGAATATGCTACATGTGAAGCATCAGCTATAGTCATAATAAAGCTTAAGTCTTAGAAGGTGCTATATATGAAGGATAAATACAACAGCCAAGGGGAATATAAATATGCTTTTTTATCATTAAAAATTATTCACTCATCTTGGTTGAACCAAATTAGTGTTGCAGTTATCCTCAAAGCTTCAACTTATTTCTTTATCTTCAATCATAACTTTGTGGGCCACAGGGAGAAATTCCTTCATCCTTTTCTGTAGTTCTGTGATCACAGCATCCGCGATAAGATTATCCTCTTTTGAATTTGCCCACTGAAACATCCAAGAGTGACGCTGTGCTTCCAAAAGCAAAGATTTCCTACACACACATTCAGCGACTATCTCTGCTAAAATTGCACGAAAATGAACAGATTCGCGCCCTATAAAATCAGGATGAGGCCCCAAATATCTTTTTAATGAAGGATGTCTAGCAGATATTAAAAGCAAATAAGGTTTACCTTCGTGATCGCCCCACCTCGCTCTATAATTTCCAAAATCTTCATCTTTTATCTCAATTCGTAATGGCGGGCCGCTCTCTTCTTTTTGTGTTATTTTTACTTTCGTATCTGCCACATCCGTACCTACCTTTGCTGATAAATTAATTGCCTCGTGCTTTAATCTTCTCCCTTCTATAACTATATCAGCTCGTGCGAAGTTAGTCCCTTGCACTGGCACCAAAATGCATCTGCCTTTTACTGGCAAACTAATATTATCACTTGAAGTAACTTTAATTTCTGTTTCTTTATTTACAAGCTCAGGATATTTAGCAAATAATTGTACCGTTTTTGAGCTCCTTTCTCTGATTTTATAGTGCTTGTGCTCAAATTCTAAGGGAGTAAGAAACTCTCTTTCCTCTATTTTGTTTTCAACGACTGCGACGAATGCTTCCGCTTTAGGTAATTTTTCATGTTTGGTTTCAATGACAACCCCTTCCTTCACAGCCAGCCCTTTGATACTAAATCTACCATATAATAAATCATTTCTTTTTTTATGAACTGATAACTTAACCACGGGGTTTAAAAACTCGATTGCCTCGCTATCTTTTGCCAATAATACCTCGGCTTCTCCGTTATTAAATATTTTCCTATCAACATATAAACCGAAAGACCTCACATTCCCTAAACCAACATTTGCATAAGTAGGATATATTATAATTCCGCGCTTAGTAAATGAGCTATCATGCATTCCTGCATCAATACTCGGCTCATCTAAATCTTCAACCTGCTGAATTAAAAATTTAGAAGCAGCCTGCGCTAATTTTTCAAAACGTTTTTTTAATTCCTCATTTGCGATTTCCTCGTTCGGCTTTTTTGCAGAAGCACGATCTTTATCAATTAACTCCTTTAAACGTTGTGTAGGTAAATCAAGCAAAGCCCTGACGAAGGGGTGTTCTTTCTTAAGTCCATACTGTCTATTAGGATCTATTATCAAACTGGGATTTTCTATGGCAGGGGGTTCCTTGTTTTCTATTTTTTTATCGTATTCCTCCATC
>LKUH01000538.1 GCA_001412425.1 Candidatus Cloacimonas sp. SDB | reverse complement strand
ACGTAAAAGTAAAAAAATTGCTCCCCATTTTCACCTACCCCTGCAGTCAGGTTCAGATACTATTCTTAAGAAAATGCATCGGCATTACAGTGTTATGGAGTTCAGATTACTCTTGGAAAAGTTGCTGGAAATTTTCCCCGCAGCTGCCGTAGGTCTAGATATTATAGCGGGATTGCCGGGTGAAACCGATAAAATATTCAGGGAAACCTATGAGTTATTACTTATTCTTCCTATCACTTATCTGCATGTATTTTCTTATTCTCCCAGACCGGGAACCAGGGCAGCCCAAATGTCCGGACAGGTGAAAGGAGATATCATCAAAGCAAGGAGCAGTTTGTTAACTGAGCTTTCGGAAGCAAAAAAAAGGCAGTATATCGAAAAATTAGTTTCGGAAAATACCTTTTTAAAAGGGATAGCTGAGAAAAAGGTGAAAGGCTATTGGACCGCATTATCGGATCATTATATCAGGTTTTATATTAAAAATAATAGTTTAAGCGAGAAGGAACTTGTCACTGGACACCCCCAAAATGCCTTATTTGATGGTATTGAGGTTGAATAGATGATCGAAATAAAAGAACTCTCGCTTTCTCTATCCGAAAAGGAAATTCTTCAAGATATCAATATTACAATTAAGCAGGGAGAGATTTGTACTCTTGTGGGACAAAGTGGTAGCGGGAAAAGTGTTTTAATGAAAACAGTGGAAGGGTTATTCACTCCGCAAAAAGGGAATATTATAATCGATGGTTATGACATTAATAAAATATCCAGAAAGCAGAAAAATAAAGTTCGCAGAAGCCTGGCCATGCTTTTTCAGGGTTCTGCTCTTCTTGATTCCCTGGACGTTTTCCAAAATGTTGCCCTGCCATTAGTAGAGCATTTAGATCTTAATAATACTGAATTGATTAAGAAAGTAAGCGACTGCCTGCAGCTGGTTGACCTGAAACATACTCTTCATATAATGCCTTCCCAACTTAGCGGTGGAATGAAAAAAAGAGTAGCTTTAGCCAGGGCCATTATTCTGCAACCAGATTACATAATCTACGATGAACCGACAACCGGATTGGATTTAGTCACAGCCAATGAGATAATTGAATTGATCATGATGTTGTTTAAAGAACAGAAAATCACACCAATTATTATTACACATGATTTCAATTGCATCAATAAAGTTAAAGGCAGAATAATTATGCTGCACGATAAAAGGATTATATTTGACGGATCTTTTGAGCAGTTCAGGAATTCAGACGATAAAGTAATTAAGAAATTTCAAGGGAGAAATTAATAAAAATGGATTTTTATAAAAATAAAATAACCACCGAATTCAAGGTTGGGATCTTTACCCTGATTGGAATTCTTATCCTTTTCTTATCCTATGCCTGGTTTACTGAATTCATAAACAAAAGTAAATATACCGAAATCATGGTAAGATTTACCAATGCCGGAAATATTGAAAAGGGAAGTGATGTGACAATATTGGGTGTGAAAAGAGGAAAAGTCAGTGATTTGAAAATTGAACGGGATTCGGTAATTCTTACTGTAAAAGTTCTGCTGGAAGAACCACTTTTTGAGAATACAGATTTTATCATAAATGAAGTTGGTCTGATGGGAGATATTCAGGTTGAGATAAAACCCGGCGGTGGTGATAAACCTCTGGATCTTTCCTCTGTTCAGCAGGGTAAGAGAAAACCTGGAATGTCAGCCCTGATCTCAGAAATGAGTGATGTCGTGATGGATCTTAAAATTGTAATCAGGGAATTAAACAGAAATGACGGCATATTACATACTGGCAGGTCAATTATTGACACATCTCTAATTTTTGTTACAGAATTGAAATATTTTTTTGAACATAATTCTGACAATCTAGCTGAACTCTCTTTAAAATCTGCAGAAGTGGTTACTCAGTTAACGGAAATCATCAACAGGAATGAAGCGAATATAGATCAGGGTTTCGATTCTATGGTGCAGATAATGGCAGAAATAAGCCTGACTCTGGAAGAATTAAATAGAACTTCGCAGAGTGTGAGGAATTTAACAGATAAAGTTTCTTCTGACAGTAGCACTGTTAACCGTTTGCTTTCAGAAGAAGATCTTTATTTTAACCTGCAAAGAACTGTTACCAGAATGGATTCATTATTGCTCGATATTAAGAAAAATCCGAAGAAATATTTTAAATTCAGTGTCTTTTAAAGGAAAATTTAATGAAAAAGAATATTCTCTGGCTACTGCTTTTTCTGCTAATTTGTTACTTTGCAGAAGCCTATACTTTTGGAAAAAATAAGATTCAACCTGAAGTTTTAAAATGGTCAAAAATTGAAACGCTTCATTTTGATATTTATTTTAACAAAGGTGAAGATGAATTTGGTAAAATGGCCGCTTTGCTTTCCGAAGAAGCATATTATAAAATAAAAGAGGATCTCAAAAGACCCATTTTCAACAGGATTCCTATAATATTTTATAAATCACATCAGGAATTTCAAACTACGAATATCATTTACTATCTGCTGGATGAAAGTGTCGGAGGTTTCACAGAATTAAACAGGAATAGGATTGCAATACCTTTTGACGGCAGTTATAAAAAACTGGAAGAGACACTGGTTCATGAGCTGACGCATGCCTATATTAACGAGCTGAACCGGGTCAGATCTAAATTCCTTAATTTCAGCGGATTGCCTTTCTGGTTCTCCGAGGGATTTCCGGAATTTATTTCCGTAAACGGTAAAAGTGTCTACAATAATATGTTCGTTATAGATCTTATTATGAATGACGGAATATACAATTTAGATGGTCTTGGCGGCTATTTTGCTTATCGTTTGGGAGAATCATTTCTGGTCTATTTGAGTGAAACTTACGGGCGGGAATCCGTTATTGATCTTTTTTATGCATTAAGCTTTTCGTCTTCTCAGGATGCTGTTTCCAAAAAAGTATATGATCTGAATTTTCAAGATTTACAATTGCGGTGGAAAAATTATCTGAAGCGAAAGTATCTGCCCTATATAACAGATTATGATATTCCCTATGAAGTGTTTGAGCAGAAAACAGATCACAATGAAGATGGCTCCTATCTGAATTACGCCCCCAGAATATCTCCGGATGGTAATTCCTATCTATTTTTTTCTAATAAGGATCTGAGATCAGATATCTGGAAAGAAACAATACTGGGATTAAACGGAAGAGAAAAAATAATCAGTGGTGAATCCAGCGGAAAGTATGAAGAATTCCATTTTCAAAAAAATAATATAAGCTGGTTTCCGGATGGAGAAAAATTTGCTTTTGTAGCCAAAACATCCAAATACGATAAAATCTACATCATTAATGTTAATAATCAAAAAAATATTAATACTTTTGATTTTCCTGAATTTGAAGCTGTTTATGAAATAGATGTATCACATAACGGTGAACAAATTGTCTTTGCCGGGCAAAAAGGCTTTAAAACAGATATTTATGTTATGAACATGGAAAATTATGAGATCGAGAGATTAACAAATGACCTTTTCTACGATTCAAGTCCGCGCTGGTCTCCGGATGACACCAAGATCCTTTTTGCCTCAGAACGTAAAGCAGCCGAGAACCTCGAACACGATAATGTCCTGAGTTCTTTAGTTACAAATATTTATTATTACGATCTTGAAGAAGAGGAATTTTATCAGGTCACGGATGATGATTTTTCCAATTACAGCCCCTTCTGGAGCTCAAATGGCGAACATATACTTATGACTTCTGAAAGAAAATTTGCTGCCAATATTGAAATAATTGACACTATCTCGGGAGTAAGAGCTGCAGTTACAAATACTTTGGCAGGCGCTTTTACCGGAGATATCAGCAGGGAAGATGAATATCTGATATTTTCCTGCTATTTTAATGGTGGCTGGGATATTTTCGTGAAAAACAATCCCCTTCAGAATCTGACGTATTTTTCCTATTTCAAACCTGAAAAAATTTCTTTCAATGAAGACCTTTTTAAGGATTTTAATTTCAACCGATATAAATTGTATGGCAAAAGAGACTTGAAAACCGAAAAAGACGATACTGATATTAGAAGTGATATTTTTACCATAGATATGAAAACCTCGCCTTTTCAGGATAGTCTTGCCCAACCATGGGATGATGAAATTGATCAAAAACCAGATACGGAAAATATTCCTGAAATAAAACCATATAAAACCAGGTATACTCTGGATATGCTTTGGGGCGGGATGGCTTATTCTCCCTCCTATGGTACTTATGCCCAACTGCAGTTGGGTTTCAGCGATCTCATGGGCAACCACGGAATCGGGATAAATTTGGGAATTTCAGGCGAATTGATCAATTCCAATTTTATCTTCAATTATGTTTATCTTGCCCATAGAATAGATTATGGCTTTGGTGTTTTTCATCTGAATGAAGAAGTTATCTATAAAATTTTATATTCAGATCCCGCCCTGCAAAGTGATTATTTCAGAGAACGAGAAAGAGAATATGGCTTTTATACCATCACTCGCTACCCCTTTAATAAATTCTGGCGTCTGGATCTGGAGAACATTTTTTATCGTAATGAATTACGCCGAGACTGGTGGGATGGATATAAAGGTAAGTGGATTGAAGAATATCTGCCGGACGGCTTTCAGGAACAGTACGGGTTGAAAGAAAGTTATGAATCCAATGTCTGGTCACCACAAATAAGTATTGTACATGATAATGCCGTATTTGGAAGTGTTGGACCTGTTTCCGGCTGGAGAGGAACAGTTATTTTTAATAGAAACTTCTCTACCCAGAAAAGCTACTCCATTTTACTGGCAGATCTGCGCAAATACCTGTTTTTCGAAAAAAGATATTCCTTCGCCTTCAGAC
>LKUH01000537.1 GCA_001412425.1 Candidatus Cloacimonas sp. SDB | reverse complement strand
TTGCTGAAAAAACATTTTATAGATGATTCATTAAAGGAATTAAATTATATTTGTCAAAAGGTTGGAGATATTATTGTTTATATAGGTACAGTTGCCAGACAGAGAAGATGGATTATCAATAATGTTGCAACTGTTTTATATCAACAACAGGTAAGGGCAATATACCGTAAAATTGAATTACCCAATTATGGTATTTATGATGAAAAGAGATATTTCATCCCTGGGCGAAAGTTTCTTATTATTGATATTGATGGCATGCGTCTTGGTACCAGTATCTGTGGTGATATCTGGATAAAGAAAGGTTTTGTAATTGAGAAACAGGCACAGTTGGGAGCCAGGTTAAACATTAATTTATCTGCTTCACCTTATTATGCCAATAAAATTCAGCAGAGGATTGACCTCTTAAAAGAGCAAGCCTCTCGTTATGATACTTATATAAGCTATTCTAATTTAGTAGGTGGGCAGGACGAGATCGTTTTTGATGGCGGGAGTATGGTTATTAGCCCGGAAGGAAAAATTATTGCCGCAGCCAAACAATTCGAAGAAGACCTGTTAATAGTAGATTTACCGAGAGACCGTCTTAAGGCAAAGATTCCTACTGTACAAGCCAATTATTACCATGTACCCCTGGAATTGAATGAAAAAGACAGGGCATTTTACAAAGGACGCATTGAAAAATTTTACCGAAAAGAAGAAGAAATATACCAGGCTTTGTTATTGGGAACCAGAGATTATATTTATAAGACAAAATTTCAGAAAACAGTTGTTGGATTAAGCGGGGGTATTGATTCTGCGCTTACTGCAACTATTGCTGTAGATGCCCTTGGAAAGGAAAATGTCAGTGCTGTTTTTATGCCTTCCCGATACACTTCTACTATTTCCAGGGAGGATGCATATGAGTTAGCTTCCAATTTGGGAATTAATATAATAGAAATTACCATAGAAAAGATTTTTCAGAAATATTTGCTCACAATGCAGAAAATTTGGGGAAAGATTCCGTTTGATAAAACTGAGGAAAATCTACAAGCTCGAATTCGAGCTAATATACTTATGGCCCTTTCCAATAAAAACGACTGGCTTGTGCTGGCACCAGGGAACAAGAGTGAGATTGCAGTGGGTTATACTACTATTTATGGAGATATGGTAGGAGGCTTTGGTATTTTAAAGGATATCTATAAAACTTTGGTCTATAGATTGGCCGGTTTTCGCAATAACCAAGCTGGTTGGAAGATAATTCCTGAGCGAATTATTAAGAAAAATCCTTCTGCTGAATTGAGAGCAAATCAGAAAGACACAGATTCTCTTCCGAGCTATTCAGTTTTGGATAACATATTACAGGAATATATTGAGAAGGACAATTCACTGTATCGTATTGTAGAAAATAGCGGTCTGGATGTTAAGACCATTATACGCGTAATTCAACTGGTTGATAATAACGAATTTAAACGCAGACAGGCTCCGCCAGGTATCAGAATTACTCCAAAATCGTTTGGAAAAGATAGACGTTTACCCATCGTAGATGGGTATCGTATTGATTTTTACGTCCAGCCTTGCGAGTTTGATTAAACTATCTGTTGAGCAAGTATTGATTTATCGGACATCAGAACTTATTTTTATGATATTATATAATTTATGGGAAACATATTTTGCAAAGCACGACAAAATAATTGATTAACCAATAGAAATACGAGAAATTTCAAAGATAAAGAAAAAAACAAGAGTGTAAAGAAACTTTAATTATAAGATTGGAAGATAATTTAGGTGGATAATTCATGAGCTGTGATGTGTCAGAAATTATAAAAGAGCTGGAAAACGATTTTACAGTTCGACCCTATTTAACTGCTTTAGAGCATTTACCGGCAAAAGAGGCCTCTTTGTCCGAGTTTCCTGATTGGCTGAACAGTGATTTAGTGGATAATTTAAGAAAGGATGGGATTACTCGTCTTTATTCCCATCAGGCTAGTGCGCTGAAGGCGATTAATGAGGGTAGAAATGTTGTGGCGGTTACTCCTACGGCATCAGGGAAGACTCTCTGTTACAATTTACCGGTTTTGGATACGATAATAAGAAAACCAGAGACTCGTGCAATCTATCTATTTCCCACTAAAGCTCTTTCTCAGGATCAATTGGGAGAATTATACCGGATGATAGAAATGCTGGATAAACCGGTAAAGACTTTTACCTATGATGGAGATACTCCTGTTTCGGCTAGATCCGCTATTCGGAAACAGGG
>LKUH01000536.1 GCA_001412425.1 Candidatus Cloacimonas sp. SDB | reverse complement strand
TTTTAATATTTTAAATATTTATACAATTACTTATTTAATTTAATAAAATAAAGGAGGTGAAATACAAATTTTAAATGCAATCTGATTTTATTAATAGTCAAAAACGATGGAAGAGGAGAAATAATTTATGAAGAAAAGAAGACTAATTTTATTTAGTATAGTCAGTATGTTGATTATATTGATGATTACTATTTCCGGGATGGCCAATATTGATCAGCCGGAAATTGATGATGCAGAATATTGTCTGAATTCGGAATGTACTACAGTTTCAGTCGGTAAGAACGTTTCTACAGATGGTTCTACCATTATTTCTTACAATTCAGATTGTGGTGGTTGTCCTTTTCATACTACTATTGTTCCGGCAGCAGATTGGGAAACAGGAGATATGAGGGGGATTATGCATCGCGGGGAAGTACAGGGTGAAATGTCTCAGGTCTCTCATACTTTTCAATATTTAAGAAGTTGCCTTCCTGTAATGAACGAAAAAGGCGTGGCAGTAGGAGAAACTACCTGTTCAATCGATACCAGTACTGAATATGGAAAAGAAGTAAAAGAGGTAATGTTTAGCAGCGAAGGAATTGTAGATTATGAATATATTTTTGAAGTGGTTTTGGAGAGGGCTTCAACTGCCCGGGAGGCTGTGGAAATTTTAGGTTACATCATAGAAACCTATAAGTGGGCTCCTATTCATGCAGAATGTATAAACTTTGCTGATGGTGATGAGATATGGATTATGGAAGTGTATGGACATGACCTATGGTGTGCCTTTAAGCTTCCCGATGATGAAGTTTTTGTCTCGGCGAATGCCGCCAGAATCAGGAATATTGATTTCGACGATGAAGAGAATGTAATGCATTCCCCAAATATTATCTCTTTTGCAGTTGAGCAGGGCTGGTATGATCCGGATTCCGGGGAGCCTTTTAGACCAGCAGACGTTTATGCCCCAAATAAAAAAGTTTATTCATTGCGCAGAGTTTGGAGAGCTCTTGATTTAGTGGCACCTTCCCTGGAGTTAAGTCCACATGAATTGGAATACCCTCAAACAGTTATCCCGGATAATAAGTTATCCGTACATGATGTTTTTAAGATCATGGGAGATTATTACCAGGGCACAGAGTATGACTTAACCAAAGGTCCTGCAGCAGGCCCTTGGGGAGATCCTTTGCGTTATGCCAATAAAGGTGAAGGTGACTGGGAGAGAAGTATTAATATGCATAGAACCAATTATTTTCATATCAGCCAGATTAATAGTGAATTTCCTGATCCAATTAAAGGTGTAGCATGGCTTGGGTATGGAGCACCAGATAGTTCCTACATTGCCCCATTAAGTGGAACGATGGGTTCATTGCCAGAATTTTATAGAACAGGCTCCAGGCGGGAAGCCTTTGATCGCGATTCCGGTTGGTGGATAAACATATATGTCCAGCAAATGGCTGAATTACGTTACAATGAAGCAATTAAAGATCTTTATGCATTCCGTGATCCTAAATTGGAAATGTTGTACCAAATTGTACCTGAGGTTCAGAAAAAGGCTACAGAAATATATGAAAGTGATTCAGAGAAATCCATTGAGTTACTGCAAAACTTCTATTACCAACATGCTCTTGCATTCCATGAATCCTGGAAGGATTTAGGCGATATGCTACTCGGTAAGTATGCGATGGGTTATATAACTTTCCGTACTGCTGGCTATCCAGAATGGTGGAATGAAATCATTGAATACAAGCCCATAGAAAGATAAGCTCTCAATTTAACGGGA
>LKUH01000535.1 GCA_001412425.1 Candidatus Cloacimonas sp. SDB | reverse complement strand
TTTTTCCGGAAATTATAATCAAAAGGCTCTTTAATTCTATTGGTAAAATTCTTTTCCTTACACTATTTCTGGCAATGATTCTTTACTTTACCAAAGACCTTTTCCTGCCGGTTGGAAAGCTTCTTATCCTGTTAAAATTAGCGTTGTACAGTTTTGTTTTCCTGCTCTTATACATCTGGGGTTCTTCTCTGCTGAATATCGACTACAGTCGTAAAATCATTTACACAATATGGAAAAAGATCAAGAGATAAAATCAAAATTGACCCTTCTGCCCGAAAAACCGGGCGTCTATATTATGAAGAACAGTGCCGGTGCAATAATCTATATCGGTAAGGCAAAGGTTCTGAAGAACCGGGTCCGTTCCTATTTCACCGGAACTTCCCTGGATGGAAAGACCAGAGAGTTGATGGGCCGGATCAAAGATTTCGATTATATAATCACGAATAATGAAGAAGAAGCTTTGATTCTGGAAAGTAATCTTGTTAAAAAACACCGTCCGAAATATAATATTATGCTGAAGGATGATAAAAAATATCCCTTCATCAAAATTACCCTTAATGAACCTTTTCCCAGGATAATCATTTCCCGTGATCTGATAAGGGACGGATCCAAATATGTAGGTCCTTTTACGGATTCTAAAGCTATGCGGAAAACTTTACGCCTTCTGGAATGGATCTTTCCCGTCAGAACCTGTAAAAGAGATATTCCTGCCGCTGAGATCATTTACCAGAAAGCCTGTATCAATTTTCAGCTGGGAAAGTGCCCCGCTCCCTGTATCGGGAAGATCACTCAGAATGATTATAACAAAACCATAAAACAGATAATCTATTTTTTGAATGGCAGAAATCAGTTTATTATAGATGATCTGACTGCTGAAATGAAATTAAAATCCCGGGAACAGAAATTCGAAGCTGCCGCCCGCATCCGGGATAAGATTCAAGATATTCAAAAGCTGAATAGATCCCGGACAACTTATTTTACCGATGATAGAAATCGTGATGTGATCGGCATCTCAAAAGAAGAGAATAAAGCTGGAGTAGCAGTTCTTAAAATGTTTTCCGGAAAACTTATGAATAAAGAGATCTACGCTTTGAAAAATGTGGAAGATCAATCAATTCCAGCCATTTTAGCCGCATTTCTTAAGCAGTATTACACCGGCAAACGGAATGATCTGCCTTTTAAAATTCTTTTGCCCCAGAAACCGGAAGATTTTGAGGTGATTAATGATTTCCTGAACCGGAAATTACTGATACCACAAAGGGGAGATTTGCATTCGCTGGTTACTTTAGCTAACAAAAACGCTTTCAATTTTGTGGAAGAAGACAAGTTGCGCCATCTGAGAAAAAGTGTTCGCACAGTTCTGCCCGTTAAAGAATTAAAAGATAAGATCAAACTGAAGAAGCTTCCCAGAAAAATGATCTGTCTGGATATTTCTACTATTCAAGGCTCAGATACAGTGTCATCAGTTGTCTATTTTGAAAATGGAAAACCCAAAAAGAAAAATTATCGTAGATACGTAATTAAAACAGTTACGGGACAAGATGATTTTGCTGCGATGGCAGAAACGCTTGAACGTTATCTGAAATCTGTAACTGAAGATGATAAACCTGATCTTATCGTAATTGACGGGGGCAAGGGTCAACTCAGTTCAGCGTTTAAAATTCTTGAAAAGTATTCTGACAGGAATATTGAGATCATCGCTCTGGCTAAAAGGCTGGAAGAAATATTTCTGCCCGGCAAGAAGGATCCTATCACTTTGCCCCGATCCTCTTCAGCTTTACGACTGCTTATAGCCATCCGTGATGAAGCTCACAGATTTGCTGTTACATTCCACCGGAAAAGAAGATCATCCCGAACCCTGAAAAGCAGATTGGACGAAATTGCAGGAATAGGTTTTAAAACTAAATTCCTGCTGCTGAATGAATTCGGCTCAGTCGAAAATATCAGAAAACAGAGTATTCAGTCCCTCACCAGGATCAAAGGGATTGGACCTAAGGCTGCAGAAAAAATTTTGGTTCAATTATCTCGTGATAATTATTGACAGTATTTATTTCACACACACTATTTAAACTATGAATCGATCTAGAAAATTTAAACCATTTCTATTGTTCTGGTTTTTGATAATTTTCATTTCCATCTCACTCAGCAGTGATAATGAGCCAGGATCTTCAGCTTCAGATTTAGCAATTGAGCAAACCAGTTCACTCCACCATGATCTTCAGCCTAACGAAATATTATTTTTAAAGAACCAGAACAGCTGGCTGTTGAAACTACTGATAATATCACTAGTGCTGCTTGTTATACTCTGGTTCTTCAGTTTCTATTTGGTAAGAATAAAAAGAAACTGGAAATATAGAGAGCAACTGAAAAAAAGTAAAGAAACTGAAGTTGAATTGAAATCTCTTCTGAAAATTCATGAAGAAAAACTTAGCAGGCAGAAAATTGAATATGACTTATCTAAAGCAGAACTTGATAAAAGCAGAAAACGTTATCAGAACCTGGTAGATGAGCTGCATGAAGGTATGGTTATTGTAGATAAAGATGAGAGAATTCAGTTTGTGAATAAAACCGGCCAGAAGATCTATGGTCGTAGTGAGAAAGAGCTTGTGGGTCATTGTGTCGGCGAATTTACCGACAGCTTAGAATTCAATGAAATTCTTAATCAGACAGAACTCAGAAAAAATGGCACATCTTCCAAATATGAATCGATTGTAAATCGGCCCAATGGCGAAAGAAGGATTGTTAAGATCAGTGCGAGCCCCATTTTCGAGAACAAAAAATATCAGGGTTCGGTAGGTGTTTTCATAGATGTAACGGATCAGAAGAGAAACGAGACCTTTCAAGAGCTTATATTCAATATTTCCAATGCTGTGAACACTTCTACAGATATGGATGAACTTTACAAAAAGATCCATAAGGATCTTGGTGTAGTGATAGATACTACCAATTTCTACATCGCTCTTTATGATAAGAAAACTAATATGATCTCCGCCCCTTACTATGTTGATGTGATAAAAAAAGTGAAACCTGAACCTCAGATGATGGGTAATGGACTCACTGCTTATGTGATCCATACAGGTAAATCACTCTTTCTCACGGTTGAAAAACGTGATCAGTTGGTTCTGGAAGGTAAAATCGGTGCTGCCGACTGGAAAAGCAAAATCTGGCTCGGAGTTCCATTAAAAATACAGGACGAGGTGATCGGCGCTCTAGCAGTACAAAGTTATATCAGTGCTGATACCTTCTCCCAAAAAGATCTCTGGATCCTGGAATTTATCTCAGATCAAATTGCTATCGCTATTTCTAAAAAAAGAGCTGAACAAGCTCTAACTGACAGTGAGCAGTTTAACCGGGCAATTATCGAAAATTCACCTCTGGCAATTTCAGCTCGAGACAATAAAGGCAGACTATTGATTGCCAATAAAGCCTGGATGAAAATCTGGAATAAATCAGAAGCTGATCTTGAAGATGATTACCGGGCAAGAGAGCAATTCCAGTTTAATGAAAGAGATGATTATCTGGAAGAATATAGAAATAATATTAGAG
The DNA here is from genome assembly GCA_001412425.1 of Candidatus Cloacimonas sp. SDB. GTDB lineage: Bacteria > Cloacimonadota > Cloacimonadia > Cloacimonadales > TCS61 > SDB. Next base: position 7,867 of record LKUH01000535.1, on the reverse strand, counting down.
AGATCTACCAGAATGGTGGTGAGATTTATATTCCTGAACTGCGAATTGGTAAAAGGCAACCTTCTGCTGTTAAGAAATGGATATCTCAGTATTTTTATGCTCTTAAAAATGAAAAGAGTGATGTAGATAAAGTAATCATAATAACTGAAGATATCACTCAGAGAAAAATATCCGAAGAAAAAATAAAAGCTTCTTTAATTGAAAAAGAGATCCTGTTAAAAGAGGTGCACCACAGAGTTAAAAATAACATGCAGGTAATCTCCAGTATGCTGAATTTACAGTCTAACTATATAAAAGATACTAAAGCTTTGAGTTTATTTAAGGACAGTCAAAACCGGGTTAAATCCATGGCACTTATCCATGAAAAACTCTATCAGTCCAAGAATTTTGAGCAGATCGAGTTTGGTCAATATATCACAGTTCTCATCAATTACCTGTTTCGTTCCTTTAATGTTACCGGGAATCAGATAAAAACACATATTGATTCTGAGGCTGTAATGCTGGATATTACCAAGGCTATACCCTGCGGTTTGATTCTCAATGAGCTGGTATCTAATTCTCTTAAACATGCTTTCCCCAATAACCGTGAAGGCAATATTCATCTCGAATTCAAAAAAATAAATTCTAATTTTGAGATTAGATATGAAGATGACGGAATTGGCTTACCCCCGGATTTTGATTTTAAGAATACCGATTCACTCGGTATGCAGATTGTTAATGCCTTAATTAAACAATTGCATGGAGATATTACTTTTGTCGTGGATCAGGGTACAGAATTCCGCCTGAAATTCCCCGAAAAAACGGAAATTTAACAGCCTTTCTGCAAGAAAAATAATACCTGTTAGGATCAGTAGCCCGTAAACTACCTCACTTTAACTTTAAGCTGCAGATTCCTCAAAAAAAATATTGTTCAGAATTAAAATATTACTGGTGAAAAATTAATTTGACATTAATATTTTAGCAGAAAATTTAGCTCAGATCTTTTCCGGGAGGAAATTATGGAAAAGTTGGTTACGGAGCAAGATGATAAACCCCCAGATGCGGGGGTATACAACTATTATTGCAGCAAAATTACATGCTTTAAACATCATTTACTGAGCCTGTTCAAGTTTAAGAAAAAAATCCTTTTCTATCACTATAAAATATAGTCCGCATCCTATTTTCAGATCTATTAAAAAAAACAGGAGTTCAATATGAAAATAGGATTAACATATGATCTGCGTTCGGAATATCTGGCCCAGGGTTATGGGGAAGAGGAAACAGCCGAATTCGACCGTAACGACACTATAGACGCGCTTGAAGATGCCATAAGATCTTTAGGCTATCAAACTTTCAGGATCGGCTCAATTAAAAATCTGATCCATGAATTGGATGTTGGAAACAGCTGGGACCTGGTGTTTAATATCTGTGAAGGTTTTCAGGGCACGGCTAGAGAAAGTCAGGTTCCTGCCCTACTGGATGCTTTTGGGATACCCTACACATTCTCAGACCCGCTTGTACTGGCTCTAACCTTAGATAAATATGCTTGCAAAAGCTATCTGACAAAATTTGGTATTATCAAACAGGATTTTGTTTTATTGCAGAAAGAAGAACAGATAGGTAAACATAAATTTACTTATCCGCTTTTTGTAAAACCAGTAGCTGAAGGTACCGGAAAAGGCATCTGGGCAGATTCCAAAATTGATAATGAAGCAGAATTACTCAAACAATTCCGGATCTTAGCAGAGAAATTCAAACAACCTGTTCTGGTGGAAGAATTTCTATCAGGAAGAGAATTCACTATAGCTGTTATCGGAAACGGTGAAAACGCCCGAATTCTGGGAAGCATGGAAATTGTCGTTAAAGATACTCAGCAAAATGGAATATATGGCTATGAAACTAAAGAGAAATGTGAAACTGAGATAATCTATAAAACAGCCAATGATAATCTGGTCAATGAAGCTGAAAAATTAGCTTTACAAGCTTATAAAGCTTTAAACTGCAGGGATGTTGGCAGGATTGATATTCGTGCCAGCTCCTCCGGTACTCCGGAATTTATTGAAATAAATCCCATTCCGGGACTGCATCCCTTTCATTCGGATCTGCCAATGATTGCCACCAGGCAGGGAATATCATATCCGGAGCTGATCAATCAAATAATTCAGGCAACAATAAGCCGCTACCATAAGCTGTTTTACCGAAAGGTGGTTTAATATGAAAAGATCAATTAATGCAGTTATAAATAAATCATTTGCTTTACAGAAAATGCAGGCTGGTAAACCGATCATTATTGATTTCCAGAAAACTAATTTCCAGAAAATCTACTTTCCCAGGTCTAACCGCAGAGATTGGAAAAACTGGCACTGGCAGATAAAAAACAGTATTACCGATCTGGATAGACTGGACGAAATTCTGGGTATCGACCCGGTCGAAAAAGCAGGTTTAGAAGATCTCAATATTAAGCTTCCACTCAGAATCACACCATATTATGCCGACCTGATCCACAGTCTGGGTAAAGATCATCCTCTGCGTAGAACAGTTATACCCTCTCTAAATGAATTCCAAAAAAGTTTCGGCGAAGCCGCTGATCCTCTGCATGAAGAGAATGATAAAAAAGTTCCAGGTCTGGTACATCGTTATCCCGACAGAGTATTAGTGCTGCTTACCGATTTCTGCTCGGCTAACTGCCGCTATTGTACCAGGTCCAGATTAGTGGGACAGACAAAAATGATCTGCGATTTTGAGAAAGTTTTTCTATATATTCAAGAACACAAAGAAATTCGCGATGTTCTGCTTTCTGGTGGAGATCCACTGACTCTGGAAGACAGCAAACTGGAATTTTACCTGCAGAAATTAAGAGCGATAAAACATGTGGAGATTATCAGGATTGGAACAAAAGTACCTGCTGTACTTCCTCAGAGAGTGACTGTTCAGCTGGTAAATATCTTGAAAAAATATCATCCGCTCTTAATGAGCATTCATTTTACACATAGTGATGAACTTACTCCTGAATGCAGAACTGCCTGTAATATGCTGGCTGATGCAGGAATACCCTTAGGTAGCCAGACTGTATTATTGAAGGATATCAATGACTCTGCCAGCAGTCTGAAAAAGTTGTTCCACGAACTTTTAAAAGTACGGGTAAAACCTTATTATCTCTATCAGTGCGATCCTATTTTCGGTTCAGCTCATTTCCGTACTTCTGTTAGCAAGGGGATTGAGATCATAAGTCAGCTTCGTGGACATACTTCCGGATATGCTGTTCCAACCTATGTTATAGACGCTCCCGGAGGAGGCGGGAAAATTCCCCTGCAGCCGAAATACCTGGTCGACGAAAATTCCGATTATGTATTCCTCAAAAATTATGAAGATAATTTCTACGCATATCCTAAAATAAAATAACAAAACAGGGACAGTGTAAAAAACTGTCCCCGTTGAGCTTACCTGAGCTTGATAAATTTGCTTTTAACCCATCACAATGCTTACAAGCTTTTTTGGAATAACTATAACTTTCTCTATTTTTTTGTTTTCAGTATATTTCTGAACATTTTCCAGATCTAACGCTGCTGCCTTAATCTCATCTTCTGTTGCATTTGCGGAGATTTCCAGTTTACCTCTTATTTTTCCCATAATCTGAACAACATAAGTTACCTCGTCCCTTACCAGGAATTCCTTCTGGTATTCAGGAATACCTGATTCATGCAGAAGCTGCTTATTGCCTGTCATTTGCCATAACTCTTCGGCTATATGGGGAGCAAAAGGATACAGCAGCCTGGGTATAATTCCGCAGGCTTCAGCATAAACAGCCAGTTCAGCCTTATTAAGGTTTTCCAGATCAATAATAGAATATACATGATTCAAATGTTCCATTATAGCCGCAATTGCCGTATTAAACTGCATTCTACCCTTAATGTCTTCCAACACTTTTTTGATGGTGAACTGTGTGCTGAATCTGAGTTCTTTAAGGGTGGAATCTACTGATCCGTTACCAGAATAAGTTCCCAAATTATTTTTAATTATTTCAATATTGTCTTCAAAAAGTCGCCAGATCCTGTTAAGAAATCGAAAAGAACCCTTCATCCCCTCATCGCTCCATTCCACATCTTTTTCAGGTGGGGAAGCGAAAAGCATGAACACCCTTACCGTATCCGCCCCATAGCGGTCTACAATATACTGAGGATCTACAGCATTACCTTTTGATTTGGACATTTTAGCGCCGTCTTTGGTTACCATTCCCTGCGTGAGCAACCTGGCAAAAGGTTCATCAGAACTGACCATACCGAGATCACGCATGAATTTATGGAAGAATCTGGCATACATCAGGTGCATCACAGCATGCTCTATGCCACCGATATATTGATCTACGGGCAGCCAGTAATCTGCCTTGTCTCTGCTAAAAGGCATTTTATCATTATGAGCATCGGAATATCTGGCAAAATACCAGGAACTGTCCACAAATGTATCCATCGTATCAGTTTCACGCCTTCCAGGTCCACCACATTTGGGGCAGGCTGTATTTACCCATTCATCAACACTCAACAGAGGATTCTTGGTTGTTTTTCCCAGCTTTACATCATCGGGAAGTAAAACAGGAAGATCCGCATCTGGCACCAGAACTTCACCGCAGTTTTCACAATAAATTATGGGTATCGGGTTGCCCCAGTATCTCTGCCGGCTTATACCCCAGTCCCGCAACCGGTAGGTAACGGTTTGTTCCCCCAGTTGATTTTCTTCCATCCATTCCGAAATCGCTTTTTGGGAAGCTCCACTTTCCATACCATTAAATTTCCCGGAATTGACCAGTATACCTTCAGCAATATAAGCTTCCTTCATTTCTTCCAGAGTGAATGGCTTTTCCGGATGTTGGATAACAATTTTCATGGGAATATCATATTTTAGGGCAAATTCAAAATCGCGCTGATCATGAGTCGGCACAGCCATAACGGCTCCGGTGCCATATTCCATCAACACATAATTGGTGATCCAGATCTGAACTTTTTCGCCGTTTACCGGATTGATAGCATATCTGCCGCTGAATATTCCTTCTTTGGTGGTATCTTCGGCTGAACGCTTGATCTTATCCTCATTTAAAATTCTTTCACAGAACTGATATAATTCTGAGTCTTCCTTCTCTTGCTTCAACCATCTTGTAACCAGTGGATGCTCGGGCGGAAGAGCCATGAAAGTGCAGCCGAAGATCGTATCAGGCCTGGTTGTAAAAACAGTGATAATATCTTCCTCATTTTCCAGCTTGAAATGAATATTCGTGCCGTAACTTTTTCCTATCCAGTTAGTCTGCATTATCTTAACCTTTTCCGGCCAGTCTAGCACTCCACTGAAATCAAGCAGTTCTTCAGCATAATTAGTGATGCGGAAAAACCATTGCTCCAATTCTTTCTGCCGAACTACACCGTCACAACGCCAACATTTCCCATCTTCCACCTGTTCATTTGCCAGAACGGTTTGACATTCATCACACCAGTTAACAAAACTGCTCTTCTTGTAGGCTAATCCATTTTCATACATCTTTTTAAAAAACCACTGTCCCCATTTATAATAATCCGGACGACAGGTGGAAACCTCCCTGCTCCAGTCCAGACCGAATCCGATCATATCGAATTGCTTCCGCATAATATCAATATTTTCCTCAGTAGTTATTTTTGGATGAGAATTATGAAGGATAGCGAAGTTTTCAGCAGGCATACCAAACGCATCGTAGCCCATTGGCTGCAAAACATTGTAACCCTGCATCATTTTAAAACGAGTGATTGCATCTCCTATCGAATAGTTTGAAACATGGCCCATATGCAGTGCTCCCGATGGATATGGAAACATTGATAATACATAAAATTTAGGTTTATCAGAATGATCATTCGCTTTGAATATCTCTCTATCTTTCCAGATCTTCTGCCATTTTTTCTCTATTTTATGAAATGGATATTCCATTATTATGCTCCTACATATTAATTTTTTTCTTTTTTTGTTTTGCTGAAATGTAAATTTATTATCCCCGCCAGGGGAGTAAAAGCTGGAAGGTAGGTGAATTGAAGATTTTGTCTGCTGAAAATTGATTTTTTGGCATGATTTCCCTCCCTTTCAGAAATTTCGTTGTCAGTTTTGACAAGCAGAAATTTCGGTCAAATATTTTTTGTGCGTGCATTTACCAGCTGAGTACAGGATGTAGAGTTTCAATGAAAAAATCATTACTTCAAAAAATGATTGGAAGCTACATATTGAATATTTAATTTTTAAAGGAACATCTGCTGATGAAAACAATCTAATATTCTATGTAGGAATAACTTGCAAAGAATTTGATAATTCAATATATTAATAATTATAACGTAATGAGGAGGAGATTATGGTCAGATATTTCAATCGCCGTATTAAACTTTTTACAATCTGGGATATAAAATTATCACAGATAGCCGCTATGTGTATCATGATCATCCTGATAAAATTGATTCCGGAGATCACCAGTTTAAATTTCATTTGGTATATTCTTATTGCTTTTATTTGTGCTTTACGTCCGCTTTATGTGATGTTTTTCAAGCAGGAATAATTTCTAAGCAGTCAGATCAATTGTTTTGACAACTTTGTCTATTTCTACAAAACAGAACCATGAACTATGATGTAATTATTATTGGTGGTGGAGCAGCTGGAATGATGGCAGCCGGAATTGCTGCAGCTAAATCCGACTCTGTTTTACTGCTGGAAAAAAACCCCATTCTAGGTAAGAAATTATTTCTTACTGGAAAAGGGAGATGTAACTTAACTAATTTAACCACAGTTGAAAACCTGATTGCCCATACGGTCGTGAACGGGAAATTTCTCAGAAATGCCTATTTCAAATTTAATGCAGAAGATACTGTTAAATTTTTTGAAGAATTGGGACTTAAAACTAAAATAGAACGGGGAAACAGAGTTTTTCCGAAATCCGATAAATCTTCTGATGTTATTAAATATCTTAAAAAATATCTGATAAAAAATAATATTAAGATCATTAATCAGGCAGCAGTAGATGTTACTAAAAAGGATAACCTGTTCGTGGTAGAATTACAGAAAAGAAAATTATTTTCTCATAAACTAATTCTGGCTACAGGAGGGCGATCCTATACCTTAACCGGTTCCACAGGGGATGGTCACAAGTTTGCAGAAAAATTTGGACATACAATCAGACAGCTAAAGCCATCTCTTGTACCAATAGAAACAATTCCTGCCTGGAATGCAGTAATTGATAAACTCAAATTGAAAAATGTGAAAATAAAAATTATTCATCACAACAAAGTTGTTTTTAAAGATTTTGGTGAAATGGAAATATGCGGGTCAACAGTTTCCGGACCAGTGATACTTTCTGCCAGCTCTTATCTGAAAAATGTGAAAAATCACCAACTGATAATTGATCTCAAACCCGGTTTAACAGAAAAACAGCTGGATGAAAGGCTGATCAGAGAATTTAACCAGGCGAGCCAAACAAAAATTAGTAAAATTTTAAATAGAATAATTCCGCTGAAACTGAAACCTGTTATGCTCGAACTGGCTGGAATTGATCCTGGTGAGAAGTGTGGCGAAATTGCTAAAAGCAAGCGGAAACAATTAGGATATAGTCTCAAGAATCTGAAAGTTGAACTTAGCGACTTCAGATCCTTTGATGAAGCCATTATCACTTCCGGCGGTATCTGCGTGGATGAAATCGATCCCCGGACAATGGAATCTAAAATTGTGAAGGATCTTTATTTTGCAGGAGAAATTATAGATGTGGATGCTCTTACCGGAGGTTTTAACCTGCAGATCGCCTGGTCAACAGCTTATACTGCAGGTGTGAGTTGTTAAAAATTTACTAAGTCAGAATTTTTTAACGAGAGAATATTCAGCGAAGATAAAAATGATG
>LKUH01000534.1 GCA_001412425.1 Candidatus Cloacimonas sp. SDB | reverse complement strand
TAATTCATTGAGTAGCCTATTTTTAAGCTGTTGTGAAGCCTATAGCAAAGAAAATTTCTATCTATAGGCTTCACATTTATAAGAAATCAATTATTCATTAGCAAAGCAATCTGCCTATTTTTGAGCAGCTTCAATATCTGCTAGTAGTGTATCAAGGAGTTCCTGAGCACCATCACCTGCCATCTTCAAGTAAGCTTGTACCGGACCATCTTCCTGCCAGGCCATTTCCTTGAAAGGTATTATTTCTTCCTCAGTCATTTCATACAGTGTAATAGATGGTTTTGCTTCTTTAATCTGTTCACCGATTTTCTTATTATTCTGGAAAGACCATTCTGTCATTGGTTCAATCAAATCCAAACATGAATCTATGAGGATCTGTTGCAGATCTTCTGGAATACTATCAAAAACATCTCTGCTGACTACCGGGACAACCATAAATAGCTCATTCCACATATTGGTAATGTAGTCCTGAACTTCATAGAAACCCATGCTCAAATGAGCATACATAGGCTGTACCTGTGAGTCGATCAATCCGGTCTGTAATGCTCCATATATTTCTCCATAATCCAGACTCTGGGCATTAAATCCATAACCATTGTAAGAGGCAACCAGAATAGGATTGGCCATGACTCTGTGTTTTAGTCCGGCAACATCTTCCGGGGTATGAATTGGCACAGATGAAGTCACTCTCATCCAGCCTGAACTCCAGGCACCCAGTAATTGGAACCCTCTTTGCCTGAAGCCCTCTTCCATCATCTTAACTGCCTCTCCGTTAGCACAAACCTCATGGACAACTGCGGCTGTATTCTCTGTTGGCCAAAGGTATTGTAAAGCCAGGACCTGAGCCTGTGGTACAAAACCACCTACCCATCCATAATCCACACTACCTACTTCAATCTCACCCATCTGAACCAGTTCTACAATATCCCTCTCTCCACCAAGTGTACCATAGGGATAGACTTCAATTTTGATTCGCCCTTCTGATCGTTCTTCCACCATTTCAGCAAAACGATGGGCAAATACTGTCATGGGATCACCTTCTACTTCTGCAGAAATCATTTTCCAGTTGTATTCAACTTGTGCCTGAACAGGTAATACTAACAACAGCAAACCAACTATTAACCCTAATATTAGACTTAACCTAACATTTTTCATAAGTAATCTCCCTTCATATAGTTAATTAATTCTCATTCTTTGCAATTGCATTCATAGTTCTTTACTCTATACGCGCTGTCTCCTTTCTTTTTATTTGCTGATAATAGATCATAAAAGGAAAATTTTTTATTAATCAATTATTAACCCCCCATTGCGGTTCTTGGTATAAAAAGAGCCATTTCCGGGAAAATGATAACCAGTGCTACCCCTAAAAGCAATATAAGAATAAAAGGCCAGGTCATCCGGATAACTTCGATATAAGGTCTCTTAAAGATAACCATGGCTGTAAAAATATCACATCCGCAGGGTGGTGTAGCTGAACCAATTGCTGCCTGCATGGTTACCAACACGCCGAGAAAAACTTTGTCGATTCCAGCCTGGGCTACATAAGGTGCAAAAAGCGGAGTCAAAACATAGATGGCCACAATGGGATCTACAAACATACAGGCAATAAAATAGGCAATATTGATGATAATGATCACTTTCAAAGCAGAGGGGTCCGATCCAAACAGAGGAGGTAAAATCTGCTTAGCTATTCCAGAATAGCTTAAAAACCAAGCAATGGCTTGTCCAGCTCCCACCAGTATAAAAACAACAGCAGTAATAACCGCGGTAGATAAGGCTACTTCAACCATTTTCTTGAAATTTAATGACCTATAAATAAATCCTTCTAAAATCAGCGCATAAAGAACTGCTGCTGCTGCTGCTTCTGTAGGGCTGAAAATCCCTCCGTAAATACCTCCCAGAATCAGAATAGGAAAACCAATCAGCAGGATGCCTTCCCGGGTCAGCCTAAGACGTTCCTTCCAAGTTGCCTTGGGATAAAGTCCGATTTTATAATACCTGGAATAAAAATAGGAAAAAAAGGAAAACAAAAGACAAATCAGTATGCCGGGAACAATGCCTGCCAGAAATAGTTTACCTACCGAAGTCTGGGTAGCTACACCATATACGATAAAACCTATGCTTGGAGGAATCAAAAATGCAATATCACTAGAATTTATAATCAAACCCAGGGTGAAAGGGCTGGAATAACCTGCCTCCAGTAGCATTGGTCTCATTGCTCCACCAATAGCCGAAACAGTAGCCTGGGTAGAACCTGATACAGCTCCAAATAAGGTACAAGCAACATTGGTAACAATAGGCAAACCTCCAAATAAATGTCCAAGATAAGCTCTTATCATATTAATCATTCTTTTGGCAGATTGCCCTGAAGTAATAATATTACCTGCTAGTATAAACATGGGAACACAAACCAATGATAGCGGTTTAATCCCACCAAGAATCTGCTGCACTAGAATATTCATATTAAGATTAGGAAGGAAGAAAATACTAGTTATGATAAAGGTTGCCAGAAGTACAACCATAAAAGGGAAACCAAATAGAAGTAATGAAAATGCTACGAATCCCATTAACGGTAACATAAAATAGACCTCCTCTGTACCGTATCCTTCATACTATATTATTATTCATATTCACTTTTTTGCTCAGGAGATACCCAAACCTCATTTTTTATTCGAATATTCTTGACAATAGTCATCACATAGTGTATGCCAGCCAGAAAAAATCCCAGAGGAACAATAAAAACACCAATCCAGTATGGAATTCCCAAGGCTGGGAGCATTTGTTGCCAGCGGAATGTGGTATACACATAATTATAGGAAAGATAGGTCATATAAAACATAAAAATTGCACTGATTGCAGAGATGACATAAATCATGAACTTTTGTATTTTTGATGTAGATAAATCAAAAATAGCAGCCATGCGAATATGTCTTCCTTTTCTGGCTGCATAGCTCAAACCAATAAAGGTAATCCAGATAACTATCAACATAGCCAGTTCATCGATAAAATAGATAGAAGTTCCCGACTTTCTGGCAATTACATTAACAATTAAAACAATAGCTAGAATAGCAATTCCTAAACATAGGATAATTTCCTCTATTTTCTCAATTACTATATTGACCTTCGTTAGTAATTGTGAGAATTTCGTATTTAATCACCTCATTTAATAAAAAGTTTTTGTGGAAATTTTACAAATGTTTCACAACCATTTTCGGTAACCCGAAAAGGTTCACTATTTTCAAAACCAAATGCATCGAACCAGATTCCAGGCATAAAATGAAAAGTCATGTTTGGTTTTAAAACAGTCTTATCGCCAGGACGCAAGCTGGCAGTGTGTTCACCCCAGTCAGGAGGATAATTCAAACCATAAGAATAACCAACCCTGGATTCCTTTACAACTTTGCTTCCGGAGATAGATTCCCTCCATCGTCCTTCAATCTCTTCACAGGAAATCCCGGCCTTAATAAAATCCAGTGTCCTATTTAAGCCATCAATAACCACTTTGGCAATATCCTCCAATTCCCTGGATGGTTTCCCGATAGATAGGGTTCTGGATAATGGTGCATGGTATTTATGCCTGCTGCCAGCTAATTCTAAAAAGACAATATCTCCCCTCTTATATCGGCGATCGGTCCATGTTAAGTGGGCAGTAGATGTCCGTTCCGCAGAAGGCATAATAGGGGCAATGGCGGTATAATCACCTGTAAATTCATCTGTACCACTTATCTGAGAATAGTAAACTCTTGCAGCGGCATCTCCTTCACGTACCCCTTCCTGGATTGCATCGATTGCACTTTGCATTGCCCGCTCTACAATCCTAGCTGCTTGCTTCATATAAATAATTTCCTGTTCAGATTTAATCTGTCTTACTGTTGGTATAAGGAGTGTGGCATCTTTTACTATGGAGCTTGGAAGGTCTTCTAGCAATTGTTCAAAACACTTTGCAGTGAAATAATAATTATCCATTTCGACTCCGATATTGCAGAGATTTTTTACTCTTTTTTTAAGGGTATTTACCGCAAAACTTATCGGATGTTTGGTAGTGGATTGGACATAATCATCTGGATAGCCATAAATATTTTTCTCGCTTAACCAAGTTGTTAAACGAGCTCCATTACTATCCTGTTCCCGACCAAACCAGATTGGTTCCTCTTCATCTATCAGGATTAACAATCCCTGGTGGGTATAAAATGACCAACCGTCATAGCCGGATAGGTAATTCATATTAGCCGGGTGAGTAACAATTAAAATATCAATCCCTTCATTGTTCATTCTTTCTCTTGTCTTTTGCAATCTTTCTTTATATTCAGATAATTCAAAAAACATATTATACCTTCCCCTACTCTTTAATATAGAACCATTTTTTTGTTGCTACATTAAGGTAGTG
>LKUH01000533.1 GCA_001412425.1 Candidatus Cloacimonas sp. SDB | reverse complement strand
AGTATCTATGGAAATGTTTGAACGTGATACTCAAACATACATTGATGATTACTTGTCGGGTGAGATCGGTGAAAAAGTATTTTTGCAGAATTCCCGTCCCTGGTCCAATTATCAGCAGGATTATCGTCCCTTAATTGAATTTGCCCGGGAGCAAGATTTGGATGTAATCGCTGCCAATGTTCCCCGCAGATATGCTGCTGAAATTAATAAAGCGGGTTTAAATGCCCTGGACTCACTGGAAGTTCATGAAAAAAAACTAATCGCCAGTAAACATGTAATTCTGGATGATGAATATAAAGAAAGATTTATTGCGACTCTAAAAAAGAATTTGGCTCATAGCACTGCCATGAGTGCCGGGAAAGAAATGAATTTTGAGCTTTTATATGCTGCACAGTGCCTTAAAGATGACACTATGGCAGAATCGATTCTAGAGCAGTTCAGTAAAGATTCAAGTAAAATCATTGTTCATTATAATGGTGATTTTCATAGTCGTAAGCATCTTGGTACTGCTCAGAAACTTAAACTCCTGGATCTGCAGCTAAAGATAGCTGTAATATCTCCTGTATATGTTGATCGAGATTTTCAGTTTACTGAAGATGATCTTCTGGAAGGCGATTTTTTGATTTTGTTAAGAGAACCTGAAAAAGAATAATATTGAAGAGGATCTTTCAGGAAATATTATAAAAATAGTAATATACTTAATTAATTAAATATCTGATAAGCAAATCGCATCCTATCATTTTCAAATTTGAATAAAAATAATTGATCATAACCTGTAGAGCATTCTAATGGTAAAAGCTAAATGATGAAATAAAAAAACTTGACAGATATTTTGGTATTTAGGTATTTGAATACCTATATAAAACAGGAGTTGAAATGAAAAATATGGTTAATGTATCAGAAGGAGTATTTCTAGCGTTTCACGGGCTGGCTTTGATTGTTAAAAATTATCCTAAACGGATGAATGTGAAGAGTATGGCTGAGGAACTTCATGCTTCAGAAGCACATATTGCCAAGATCTTTCAGAAACTCAGTAAAAATGGTATTGTCGATTCAGTCAGAGGTCCCGCTGGAGGATTTCAGTTAAGAAAGACTGCCAATAAAATAAATTTTCTGGAAATATATGAGATTATTGAAGGAAAAGTCGAACTGAAAGGTTGCCCTTTTGGTAAAATGAATTGTGCCTTTGAAACATGTATTTTCAGTAATGAGTTAAATCGCATATCTCAAGAGATTTACGATTTTTTTAAAAATTTGAAGCTTCGGGATCTTC
>LKUH01000532.1 GCA_001412425.1 Candidatus Cloacimonas sp. SDB | reverse complement strand
CTGATAATTTGTATTTTTGGGGGGATGGGTGAAAACAAACTTTGAGGTCAAGGTTTAGATGAGATATTTTTTATATTCATATATTTGAGCTAAGCTGATATTTCAGCAGGTGAAAATTAATCACGGAACTTGACATCATAAGCAGTTTAAACAACATTGCGAACAGGCCTCTCGGGAGGATTTAATGGATTTAAAAGAATTAAATGATTATTATCATAAAATTAAATACAGTGAAGATATTTTTCACAACCTGATGCAGAAGAAAGTTAGTGAGATCCTGCTGGTTTCAACTTTTTATGATGCTTATATATTTGAACAGGACGGGCGTTTATCAGATCAGATCTATGGTGAATATAGACAGCTAAATCTAAGCACTGCTCCCAGAATTATCAGTGTTCCCACAGGTGAACGGGCACTGGAAATGCTGAAAAAGAAAAGATACGACTTGGTGATAACGATGATGAGGATTGGCGAAATCAGTCCTTTTGATCTGAGTAAAAAAATTAAAGAGCTTTATCCGGACCTTCCGATTCTGCTTTTACTCAACGGCTCTCATGATATCGGATTACTGGATAAAGAAAACTACGACCTGGAAAATATTGATAATGTTTTCAGCTGGCATGGAGACAGCAAGATCTTTCTTACCATGGTAAAATACATTGAAGATTTCTGGAATGTGGAGAATGACACAGAAAAGGGCTCTGTAAGAGTTATACTGCTGGTTGAAGATTCTATCCATTACTATTCCATGTTTCATTCTCTGCTTTATGAAGAGATCCTGAAACAGACGCAGAAGTTGATTGATGAAGAATTGGATGATATAAGTAAAAGACGCAGAATGCGAGGGCGTCCGAAAGTGCTTTTATGCCATAATTACGAAAGTGCTATTGAACTTTACGAAAAATACAGAAAATATATAATTGCGGTAATTTCCGATATCAGTTATCAAAAGGATGGTCGGGAAGATCCCGTTGCCGGTCTGAAATTGATCAGGGATCTTCGTAACCGGGATGCTGATTGTCCAATTCTGCTGCAGTCTTCTGAATTGGAGAATAGATCGGAAGCTGAAAAACTCAAAGTGCATTTCCTGCATAAAACTTCCAAAAGACTATTGCACGATCTGAGGGATTTCATTTTGAAGAATTCTGGGTTTGGGCCATTTATTTTCAGGTTTGAAGATGGTAGAGAAATTACTAGAATTAATACTGTTGAGGAATTTGTGAGTGTGTTAGAAAATATCCCCGATGAATCACTGCTCTATCACAGCAGCCAGAACAGCTTTTCAGCCTGGCTTACAGCTCATGGAGAATTCCTTTTCGCTAAACGCATCCATGACTTAAAAATCAGTGATTTCGATTCCACTAAACAGATCAGAGAGCTTTTGATAGCTCTGTTTAAAGAAGTTCGCTTTACTAAATATAGAGGAAAGGTAATTCAGTATTTTCCGGGATCATTGCATATCGAAGAAGAGATAATCCGATTAGCTGAAGGTTCTCTGGGTGGCAAGGGACGTGGACTGGCTTTTATGAATTCGCTGTTTGCTGCCATGGATTTCACCCAAAAATACGATAATATCACGGTAAAAATTCCTAAAACAGCTGTAATCGGAACTAATGAATTTGATGAATTTCTGGAAAGGAATGATATAAATATTGATATTATTCATAATTATTCTGATAAAAAGATCAATCATCTTTTTTTGCAGGGAAAACTTTCCAGCAAACTGG
>LKUH01000531.1 GCA_001412425.1 Candidatus Cloacimonas sp. SDB | reverse complement strand
CAGAATTTTGCTTTCTATACAAGAGGATAAAAAAATGATGGGAAGATCGTGTTTTGTCAGTATCTGTTTTGCCAGTTTGACACCAGTTGTTTTCTTATCCAGATCCAGGTCTAAAAGAATCAGGTTGATCTCTGGATTAGAGTCCAATATTCCAACAGCTTCTTTGCCAGTACAGGTTATTACTTTATAACCGTTCTTTTCCAGAGTTGCCTGTTCATTTACTGTTTGTGAGACTTCTGCTTCTACCAGGAGAATAGTATTTTTTGTAGAAGAAGTCATTTCTGAGAGCCTCCAACATAAATATCTGCAATACGATTCAAAATTTAATAAGAATGAGTGAAGCTTAAATTTTTGAACTATTTTGGCAATGTTTTTTCTAAAATTGAATAAATTTTTTCAAATCGGGCAAGAAAATAATCAATGCAAGATCACTATTACCGGGAATTGAATTATCTTTTGCCTATCTAGACCAAACCTTGAACTCAATTGTATATTTTGCGCCCGGGTCATTTTCGATTTTTACTTCACCCTTAATTTCCTCAACCAGCATTTTAATAAGATTTAATCCAAATGTATTTGTGCCTTCCTGAATCGCAGAATCTGGAATTCCGCAGCCATTATCAGAGTAAATTAGTTTATTGAGATTTCCTTTACGGGTTACAGAAACAGTAATCGTTGGATGTTCGACATTTTTAAAGGCATATTTCATGGAGTTGGTGATACATTCATTCAAAATTATAGCTAAAGAAGATAGAATTTTAGCAGGCAGAATAAAGTCTGCAATATTTATGGAGGTTTGCACTTTTGAATCTAAACGGAAAAGATCCATGATCTCCTGGATAAGTGGAAGCAGAAACTCTTTAATGCTCAATTCCGAATAGGTCTCGGAACGGTAGAGTTTATTGTATAAAATAACCATGCTTTGTACCCGGCTGGCCGCGTCCTGCAGGATATTTCGGCAAACAGGGTTATCTTGTTCATTTGCCTGCATGTTAAGCAGGCTTTTAACAACAGCCATATTATTTTTGATCCGATGATGAGTCTCTTTAAGAAGCATTTCCTTCTCTCTCAGAAGAGTGTTAATGTTCTTTTCAGCCCGTTTGCGTTCTGTAATATCCTGGCCTTGAGCAATTGTGGCAATAATGGATTTACTATAGGGGGTGTAAATAACAGCGGAATTCCAGAGCAACGTATAAATTTCTCCATTTTGGTTTTGAATTTCAATTTCAACAGCTTCCCAGCGCTTTCCCGCACTAGCTTGTCTGATATATTGCAGAGATTTTTCTCTGGTTGAAGGGGGAAAAATGAGATCCACTTTTTTTCCTAGAACTTCAGATTCCTTCAGACCGGATAATCGTTCAAAAGCTTTGTTGAATCGAGTAATTTTAAAATTATTATCCCAGACAATTATAGCTGCATTGGCATAATTCAGCAGATTCTCCAAATAATTTTTGGTGTTGCGCAGTTCTTCCTCAATTTTTCTACGCTCAGTAATATCTCGTGCCACGGCATAGATTGTTTCTCCCTGAGGTTTAGATCTCCATTCGATCCAGCGGTATGAACCATCTTTAGACCTGTAACGATTAATGAAATTCAGAACATCATTCTGCTTTTCCAAATCAGAAATTTTTGCCAGGGTTGATTCCAGATCGTCTGGATGGACATAATCAAGAAAGTTCTTTCCTTCCAGCTCTTTAACTGAGTAACCGAGCAAATTTTCCCATTCCGGATTAAGCCGGATAAATTCTCCGGAAGTATTGGCAATACAGAGTAAATCCAGGCTGGAAGAAAAATAACCCTCCAGCTCTTTCTGAGTTTCCCTGATTCTGTTTTCCATCTCTTTTCGTTCTGAAATATCACGTATTACATAAACCATACCGATAGGATTATGGTTGTCGTCCCATAAAACATCGCCATTTACTTCACAGGTTAATTCATAATCTTCATTCATTGTCAACCGATATTCCTTGACGCCTAAGGGTTTTTCGAACATCAGTTTTGTGTTTTTTAGAGCCAGGTTCCGGTCTTTTTCTGCAATGAAAGTGAAGATATTTTTACCCAGGACATTATTTTCCTGTAAGAAAGTTTTGAAGGGTTCTGCCGGTTCATTCACAAAAGTAATGATACCATTTGTATCAGTTCTCAGCACCAGATCAGGAACTGTCATTACCAGCTTCCTGAAAAGTTCTTCACTTGCTTTTAAGGAATTTTCCGCCTGTTTTCGTTCGGTGATGTCCTGTGAAATAGCCAGAATAAGTTTCTCATTCTCTTGAGATACTATACCGGTAGTGATCTGAACTGGAAATATTTTACCATCTTTGCGCTGATGTTGAGCTTCAAGTGTAATTCTTTGCCCTGTTTGCCATTGATTCCATTCTCTCAAGATCTCTTTTTTGGACATATTGGGTGTCTCTGGTGTTTCAGGATGGAAATCGAATACCGACATTCGCAATATTTCTTCTTTAGAATATCCCAGCTGCCGGCAGGCTGCTTGATTCGCATCAATAATATTTCCCTGAAGATCATGCAGGTAAATACCTGTAACTGACTGGCTGAAGAAAGAACGGTATTTTTCTTCACTTTGCCGCAGTGCTGTTTCTTTTTTCTGTTCGATCATTTTTGCTTCGAAAAGCCGGAAAGCCATTTTAATGGAGGCAATAAGTACGGTTTCTCCTGAATTTTTCACAATATATCCGTAAGATGTGATTCCTTCTGTTTTTTCCACTATTTCTCGTTCGGTATGAGAAGATAGAAAAATGAGAGGAAGATCGTGTTTTGCCAGTATCTGTCTGGCTGCTTCGGTGCCTTCTATTCCACTTCCCAGATTAATGTCCATCAGAATGAGATCAATATTGGGATTAGAGTGAACTATTTCTACAGCTTCTTCACCAGTTCCGGTAATTATAACCTTATAGCCATAATTTTCCAGGGTCATCTGTTCATCCATTGCCAGTAAAACTTCATCTTCTACCAGAAGAATAGTATTTGGTGTCATATCGTTCAAATTTATTTCTCCATTACATTATGCATTTATTTTGCCTGATGAGGCTTGAGTCCAGATTCAAATGAACGTTTCAGTTTACAGGTTTCTAAGAAATGATCAAAAAAATGTATCAAGATGCAACTTTTCTCTTTCTTCACCATTCCTAACTCCGAAAGGGCATTTAAAATATCATTTTATTGTAAATTTAATAAAATATTATTAAAAATAGATTACGTTTTGTCAATATAATATCTGAGTGGAAAACTCAGATTGACTTACTTGATATTAA
>LKUH01000530.1 GCA_001412425.1 Candidatus Cloacimonas sp. SDB | reverse complement strand
ATTCTCACACCTGTTTATGATCCTTTTTTTAATGCAATTGAAATTAATAACAGAATTACTGTGAAATCTGATCTAAAGCTGGTAAAAAATCATTATGAAATAGACTTCGATGATCTAGCGGTAAAAATCAAAGATGTAAAAATACTTTTGTTCTGCAGCCCGCATAACCCGGTTGGCAGGGTCTGGGAAAGGGCTGAGTTAGAGAAAGTTGCTGAGATCTGCCTGGAAAATGAGGTGCTGATAATTTCGGATGAGATTCATGCAGATCTGGTTTATGATAGCTATCAGCACATTCCAATTGCAAAATTATCTAAGCAAGTAAATGAAATATGCATTATGCTGAACGCACCAAGTAAAACTTTCAATATTGCTGGTCTTTCAGCTGCTTATGCCATAATTTCCAATGAGGATTTAAGGATAAAATTCCAAAAAACCATCGACATGAATAGACTTTCTCGTGGAAATATTTTTGGCATGCTGGCTTTAGAAACGGCTTATGAGAAAGGTGAAATCTGGCTAGAAAAATTACTGCATTATCTTGCACGAAATTATGATTATCTAACAGAATTTTTTTCAAAGGAAGTACCGGAAATCAAGCCTGTCACTATCGAAGGAACTTATCTGACCTGGCTCAATTGTAAAAGTCTTAATTTAGATCAGGAATCTCTGATCGATTTTTTTATTAACAAAGCAAAAGTAGGATTAACAAGCGGGGAACAGTACGGAGCAGCAGGAAGAGGATTTATGAGATTAAATTTCGGATGTCCCAGGCAAATTCTGGCTGAAGCTTTGGAAAACATAAAGGCGGCTGTTAGAAATTGAATTCAGCTTATATAATTTGAATACTGCAATCTCTGCGTTTTTCAACTTCCCCGATAATTCTGCACCAGGTCAATCCGGCATCATGCAGCTGTTTTAAAAGCAGTTCTGCCTTTTCGGGTTTTACAGCGATGATCAAACCTCCGGACGTTTGAGCGTCATACAGCAGCATAATATGATTTTCTGTTATTTCGGAATTCAGCACTTCAACCTGGTCTCTGCAGTATTTTTTATTTCGAAATGAACCGCCTGGAAAAAGACCGCTATCGGCTAAATCGAAAGCAGCTTCAATTATGGGGATATCATTCCCAAATAGTTTTACAGTAAATCTATTGGTGATCATTTCTGTGAGATGTCCTATTAAACCGAATCCTGTTACATCTGTCATGGCTTTAACACCATTTTTAACAGCCAGTTCAGCAGCTGTTTTATTAAGGAATTTCATATGGAATACTGCTTCATCGATAGCTTTTTCAGGAGCCATATCTGCTTTTATGGAAGTAGAAATTACGCCCATTCCAAGTGGTTTTGTCAGGATCAGAATATCACCAATTGCCAGATTTGTATTTCTGGTGATCAGATCTGGATGCACTACACCAGTTACTGACAGTCCGAATTTCATTTCCAGATCTTCAATGGAATGACCCCCTATTACTGCTCCTCCCGCTTCATTCACTTTATCGGCACCACCCTGCAGGATTGCTTCCAGCATAGATTTTGTAACATTGCAGGAATCGTAAGCCACAATATTCAAGGCAGAAAGAACTCTGCCCCCCATGGCAAAGATGTCGCTTAAACTATTAGCAGCGGCTATCTGACCGAAGAGATAGGGATCATTTACCACCGGAGTGATAAAATCCAGGGTCTGAACTAGTGCCAGCTCATCAGTTAGCTTATAAATACCGGCATCATCCTTGTTCTCAAAACCTACAATAACCTCGTCGGTTTGAGGAAAGGATACTTTACTGATAATTTCTGCCAGGTCCTCCGGACCTATTTTGCCAGCTCAGCCAGCAGCTCTGACATAGTGGGTTAATTTTTTAATTTCTGTTTTATTTTTCATTAAATATCCTCTAGGTCTGCAATTTCATTATGATCTATATTGTATTTCAGCAGCAATTTTTCTGCTTGTTGCTTCTGGGTAGAATCTATCATGACACAATAACCGCAATCGGAACTGATTTTTCTGGGAACACTGATCATTTTTGCTGTAATATCGTTCTCTTTCAGAATTTCCTCAGCCCAGAGAGCCAGATTGGTTGAATCGAACAAAATTACGGATTTCATTTTTCGTTCACCAGGCGAGACAAAGCCGAAATGCTTTGCTCGATCTCAGAAAAAGTGTTAAAAATTCCGAAACTGAAACGGACTGTTCCCTGCGGGAAAGTTCCAATAGTTTTATGAGCAACTGGAGCACAATGGAGTCCCTGACGTGACATTATGTTATGATTTTCTGACAGCCACTGCGTTATCTCTGAAGCCGATATACCCTCTATATTGAAGGAAACAACGCCGGAATTTCTCATATTTTCATCAGAATAACAGGTAAAACCTTTTATTTGATTTTTGGCATGAGTAATAAAATTTCTGGAAAAGCTATTTTTTGTTGCGGAAATTACAGCGATACCCCCCGGAAAATTGGAGATAAAATTAACACCCTCGTAAAGACCGGCAATACCTGGAACGTTTAGAGTACCACATTCAAATTTATCGGGAAGGAAGTCAGGATGATCTATTCTATCTGAGAGACTGCCTGTTCCACCAAATTTCAATGGAGTTAATTCCTGTTCATCAAATTCATCTGACAGTATCATTGCGCCAGTTCCTCTGGGTCCTAAAAGACCTTTATGACCGGTAAGGCACAAAATATCGATATTAGATTCCGCGATATGAATGGGAACAGTACCGGCTGATTGGGCACAGTCGGCAATAAGAATAAGATTATTTTTGCGGCACAATTTTCCAATTTCCAAGATAGGTTGAATGGTTCCCGTAACATTAGAGGCATGATTTATAATAACTGCCCTGGTGTTGGTTTGAATTGAATCCAGAATTTTGACTGGATCGATAAGTCCATCAGCACTTGCTTCAACAATTGTATAGTTAATTAAACCTTTTTTCTGCAATTCATGTAAAGGGCGAAGAGTACTGTTGTGTTCCATGGAGGTGGTAATAAAATGAGTTCCTTTTCGTGCCAGGCCTATAATTGCCAGATTAAGTGCTTCAGTTGCATTCAGAGTGAATATCACTCTCATCGGGTTCCTTACACCAAAAAACTCAGCCAGAGCCTTTCTGGTTTTAAAAACCAATTGTCCTGCTGCAATAGACATTTTATGTCCCGACCTGCCCGGGTTTCCGCCACCTACCTGCATACAGTTATAGACGGAAGTATAAACTGCATCTGGTTTGGGAAAAGAAGTAGCAGCGTTATCAAAGTAGATCGGATTCATTATTTTAACAAAAAAAAAATAAGCCCCCTGATCCGGGGGCTTGAATCAATTATTTATGAGAAAAGTTCATTTGCAGCTTAGCACCGAAATAAGTTCGGGCACCTTCTTTGTTACCCATACCATCTTCCATATCGTTTATCATACCGACTTCCGGGATCAACCAGATATCTTTAGCCAATTTGTGGATTGACTGGAAAAACAGGGAAGATGCACCGTCAGTTTCATCCAGGGTATCCATCTCGGAACCGCTGTAACCGAAACCGGTTTTGATAGCTGTTTTTTCATTGATAGTATAACCGAATTCAGCATAGCCGCCGAAATTGGAAAGATTGATGATCTCGTTCTTGGCATAATCCCAATCAGCAAATCTGGCAGTACTTCCTAATATACCATAATCAAAAGAGTTTTGACCAAAATTAACCTGAGCTCTCAAGTAATACGGTCCGTCTACATATTTCAGAGTTAAGGCTCCAATATATGCCATAATGGATTCATCAATGCCATCTGTCATTTCTTTATTATAATTAGTGATATTCAGACCAAATGTAGTGTGAAAATAGATCTTATCAAAATTAGTTTTATAGCCCATGCTTATTTTTGGGATGAGGGCATCTACTGCATCAGCACCGAAACCGGCCGGATCGATTTTTTTAGGTTGCTGTAAAGAAAAATAAATACCATTATTCAATGTAAACCTGATCTGAAGTTGAGATCCGTCGTAATATTGTCCATAGCCAATCAGCATATTATCGTAAGAATATAGACAACTTACAACCTGGCTGGCAAATTCAGAAAATCCGGTATAAGTTTTTCCTGCCAGTAAACTGAATTTCTTGAATTGATATTCACCATATAATTGTCTTAGGACAACCGACTCACTAAAACCGATCTCAGCATTTGCTTTGTAATTCTCGCTACTGAAATTCATTCCCAACCGACTGTTTTTATAAAGCAGAAGGCTCATTTCTGTTCTTGCTTCTGTACCAGTGAGATCTTCGTCCTGCATATCGTACCATAATCCTGTACGGGCTTGACCATAAAAGTCGATATCTGCAAAAAGACTCAAACCTAAACAGATTCCTAAAATAATGAATAATAATTTTTTCATTCCTTACTTCCTCCTCATTTTTTTACTGAAAATACAGTATATTCATTTTCCTCTCTAACCTCAAAATCATACTGATTTTTTTTTTAATAGTCTGGCAACATTTTCTCTTGAAGCTTCGCTGTCAAGCAGAACTTCAAATTCTATTGTGCCTTTTTTTAATTCACTATTTACCTTTACTACCGGTTGGGGACAGGATAAACCACGTGTATCTATTTTGATCATTTTACCTCCTCAAGATATTCTTTTCTCCAGCATTGATAAGCCAATGATGAGACAGAAGACTAATCCGATAATAACGCCATAAGCTCCAAAGGAACCAATACCTTTACCGGATGAAGCCATTGCGAAATTGTGAGAAAATGCTGCACCTGAAATCATACCAAAAACAAAGATACCTGAATCTGTATTTCCCTCTCCACTCAGGATCAATTGTCTTCCCGGACATCCACCTGCCAGGGCAAATGCCAGCCCTGATAGAGTCATACCC
Organism: Candidatus Cloacimonas sp. SDB; assembly: GCA_001412425.1. Taxonomy (GTDB): domain Bacteria; phylum Cloacimonadota; class Cloacimonadia; order Cloacimonadales; family TCS61; genus SDB. Next base: position 825 of record LKUH01000530.1, on the reverse strand, counting down.
AGAAAATTCCAGAGGTGTAAATTATGTGCAGCTGGTTGAGAGATAAAGCCGATATGGAACTGGCTATAGATTAGATTAAACACAAAAGCTGTCAGTGTAAATGCGATTATACCGCTGAAAAGATGGAAATCGTTGACTATGAAGATATCACGGATAGAGCCCATGGTACAGAATCTACTTCTCTGAGCAATAGCACCTATGATTAAGCCGGCAATAAGGCTGATAATAAGAGGTGCATGAGCAGGCAATATCTTGTTCTGATCAACAGGTTGAAACCTGAAGATCGCCATTAATAGAAGAGCAATCATTACAGCGGGCATGATCCAGCCTGCAGCTCTTTTTTCAGCAACTTTTGCTTTACCCAGATTGAATCCTTTTCTGAGGAAAATTGTTCCGATATAAATACCAAATGCCAGACCTGCAATACCGAGAATTGCATTAAGGTCGCCACCGGCAAGTCTGAGAAATGCTCTCCAGGGGCAGCCGAGAAAAACTAAAGCACCTATCATAGCGAAAAAACCGAGAAAGAATCTTATAATAGTAGATGACCCGCCTCGAGGTTTAAATTCTCGCGAAAAAAATGATATTAAGGTAGCTCCCAGAAGAATACCGATTATTTCTGGCCTTATATAATGCAGGGAAGGATGTTGATGTAATCCCAGGGCTCCGGTAATATCCCTCTCGAAACAGGCAATACAGATTCCCATGTTGGGAGGATTACCTAATTTCTGCAGGGAAGAAGCGATGAATCCGATAACGATTCCAGTAAAAATTATCCCGATTCTGGTAGAAAAAAAGTTTTTCATAAATTTCACTCCTAAAATG
>LKUH01000529.1 GCA_001412425.1 Candidatus Cloacimonas sp. SDB | reverse complement strand
CTGCAATATAACGCGAAAAAAGCGGAAGTACAGCCACTCCGGCAGAAACACCTATAATACCCAAAGGCATCTGCATAAGCCGATTTCCATAACTTAAGGCGGCAATACTTCCAGCAGTTGGCAACAAGGAAGCAAGTATAAGGTCTACTGCCAGATTTACCTGCCTTATTGCCAGTCCCCAGACTCCCGGAATGAATTTCTGCCACACTGTCTTGACAGCTTCATTATTGAGATCGAACACGATTTTCAATCTGTAGCCGATCTTTTTCAGAAGCGGAAAGTTGATGACAGTCTGTAAAATTCCACCAAAAATAACTCCAATGGACCAGACAACAATTTTATCTTCATAAGTAGAAGCTGAACTGACGAGCAGGAAAACTCCCAGCGAAGATATCATGCCAATGTTAAGAAAAGCCGAAGACAATCCGGGCAGGAAAAAGTAATCGTGAGAATTAAGAATTGAAATTAGAGTTGAGGAGAAACCGATGAGAAAAAGATAAGGAAACATGATTCTGGTCAGTTTACTAGCCAATTGTGCAGTAATCGGATCGAATCCGGGTGCAAATATCTTCACAATAACCGGAGCCAGCAGAATTCCAAAACCGCAGAGAATTAGCAGAAAAGCACAGAGAATGGTTAGAATATTTAACGCGAACCGGATCTGCTGACGCTTTCCCTTTTTTATTCCTATTTCATTGTAAATGGGAACAAAAGCAGCGGATAAAGCCCCTTCACCGAATAATTTCCTTAACAGGTTGGGAATTTGATAGGCAACCTGAAAAGCATCTGCGACATAACTGGTTCCAAAAAAATTCGTCATCATGATATCTCTGAACAAACCGAAGATCCTGCTCAGAAAAACAGCGATTGACATGGAACCGGCATTTTTGGCTATTCTGTTTTTACTCATATTTTAATCACATAATTTTCTGGCAGAATAAAATGTTGAAGAAATATTGTAAATAAAATTGTTTCTACTTCTGCCGTGCTGAAGCAACTGTAGTAAGATTCCTCGGAATTAAGCAATATTTTTTACAAAGAAAATTGACTAATTGAGTTTTCAATATCTTAAAGAAATTAATAAAACGAATATATAATAACTAATTTATGGAGTTAATTGCGATTTATTTTGACATCATAACCCGCTGATTTACTTTGTCTACAGATCATTATATATTTTATAGAGGGGGTGAACTGGTTTCGACAGGGATAAAGAGGATTGCTGATGCATGCCGAGGAGATTACCTACTCGTAAATCATGGTGATAAACAAAATTAAACGCAAACGATAACTTTGCATTAGCAGCTTAGTTCTGCTACGGTCCTGCTAAACTTTACTGAGAGGTTAGCATAAGACTGCCATAAAATTCAGTTATAAGCGGCAGGAAGCCTGGATTGCCGCTCGAAACTTACAGGCTGGTCATTTGAAGCGGTTTGCCTGATTTTCCTTTCGAATGATGAGATTAAAATCAGCTAAGCATGTAGATTCGGCTTTTGGCTTATCTTTGGACGCGGGTTCGATTCCCGCCACCTCCACCA
>LKUH01000528.1 GCA_001412425.1 Candidatus Cloacimonas sp. SDB | reverse complement strand
CAGGTGTATAAACTCTCAATTAACCCTAAACCTGAATCTTTTATAAAAAATGGGGGGATGCATGTTGCTTTTTAATATTTGACATGATATGCTAGATGAACAGTTTTGTCATAAAAAACTTCCTGAAAAGGATTCTAGAGGACCTTATGAAGAATGAAAAAATTGAATTACTTGATAATCTGAAAAACGTAAAAGATAAGATTAAAACTGAATTAAATAACGTTATTGTTGGTCAGGATAAAGTAATAGAAGAATTCCTTATCGCTCTCTTCTCAGGAGGCCACTGCCTGCTGGAAGGAGTTCCTGGTCTAGCTAAAACTTTACTTATTTCTTCACTGGCAAAAGTGCTTAATATGAAATTCAGCCGAATCCAGTTTACACCAGATCTGATGCCGTCCGATATTACCGGAACCGATATCCTGGCTGAAAGTAAAATAGACGGAAAGAGATATTTCGAATATATTAAAGGACCTGTTTTTGCTAATATTATTCTTGCTGACGAGATCAACAGGACACCACCCAAAACCCAATCAGCCCTGCTTCAGGCTATGCAGGAATATCAGGTTACAGCCGGAAATTCAACTTATCAGCTGGAAAAACCATTCCTGGTTTTTGCGACCCAGAATCCTATCGAACAGGAAGGCACATATCCTCTACCCGAAGCTCAGTTGGATAGATTTATGTTTAATATAAATATCGACTACCCAAACTACGAAGAAGAAAAAGAAATAGTCAGGAAAACAACCTCTCAAGCAGTAAAAGAAGTATCATCCATTCTCGATACTGAAGAAATAATCTCAATTCAAAAAGCAATCCTGGAAATACCTGTCAGTGACCATGTACTTGATTTTGCGGTAAATCTAACCAGGTCAACTCGTCCTGCTGATGAAAATGCACCTGATTTTATTAAAAAATGGGTTAACTGGGGAGCCGGACCCCGAGCTTCTCAATATCTTGTGCTGGCAGCAAAAACCAGAGCTGCTTTGCACAATCGTTTAACCCCTTCTGAGGAAGACGTTGAAAATATTGCAGAAATAGTGCTTCAACATCGTGTGTTAGTTTCTTTTGCTGCTGAAGCTGAAGGGCTGAAATCCAGAGACGTAATTAAAAAATTAATTTCAAAAATCAAATAAATTATTTGCTCTTCCATTCACAAAATATTATTTTGTTTTAAAGTTTGATATTGTTAAAATTTAAAAACATGTAACGTTGATTAAATATAATTTTTATGTTTATGTAGTTATTTTATGAGTTGTTTATAAAAATGGTTAAATTTAGCTTTTAAAAAAACTATGATAAGGAGCTAAAAATGGAAAAAACAGTTGATAAATATGCTGCCTTAAGCAAAGAAGTTTATAATCTTTGCTCTAAAAAAGAGATGATCAGAAGAAAGTGTTTGAATTTAGGTAGAATGGAATGTGACCTATTACACTATCTTAATAACATTGATAAGCCCATTTGCATGAATGACCTTTCTGTAGAACTTAAAGTCTCTCATAGTAGAATTACCAGAATAATTGATACTCTAGTCAGAAAAAAACTGGTAAAAAGATTTCCTTCTAAAAAAGATCGCCGCAGCTGGCTGGCAGAAATTACTGAAAGAGGGAAAAAAGCTAATCAACAGACTATTGTTGATTTCATGAATATCCAGGAAGAATTGATTAATCGTCTTCCTGCTGACAGAATTGAAGAAATTTATCAAAATATCAAACTTTATCTGGCTGCTTATCAGAAAGCTTTAACTGAGAAGGAAAAATCTTTATGAAAGAAATTAATGTAAAATGGCAAAAAAAAATGCTGTTCCAGGTTCAGCAGGACGGACATCATTTCTTTATCGATGCTTCGAAAGATGTAGGAGGAGAAGATAAAGGCTGCAGACCTAAAGCTCTTTTACTTTCGGGACTGGCTGGTTGCACTGGAATGGATGTTGTTTCAATTTTGCGGAAGATGAAAATCACTAACTTTGATTTAAATATTAGAGTTACAGCTGATTCTACAGATGAACATCCGAAGATCTATAAAGATATTGTCATCAATTATGAATTCACCGGTGATGATCTGCCCTGGGAAAAACTTGAAAAAGCCGTAAATCTGTCAGAAACAAGATACTGCGGAGTTTCTGCCATGCTTAGAAAAGCTGCCAAAATAAATTCAATTATAACTGTGAACGGGAGAACCAAAAATGATTAAAAATGCTTTAGTACTCTTAATTGCCTTGACCTTAACCTTCTCATTAATCCACTGTAGTAATAAGGAAACGAAAACAGATGAGAAATCAACTGAGCTTGAGTGGTTTGTAACCCTGGAAGAAGCACTTCAGGCAGCACAAGAAGAAGATAAATCAATATTTGTAAATTTCACCGGATCAGATTGGTGTGGCTGGTGTTTTAAACTTAATGATGAAGTTTTTGCTCAATCTGAATTCATTCAATATGCGCAAGATGAGTTAATCCTGTTAAAATTAGATTTTCCTCGTAATCTACCCCAAACTGAAGCAACAAAAAATTATAATCAGGCTTTATTGCAAAAATTTAAAGTAAGAGGTTTCCCCACTATAATTTTACTTGATAAATTTGGTAATGAGATCAATAGAACCGGTTATCAAGCTGGAGGAGCTGCCAAGTATGTTGAACATCTGCAAAAAATGATAGATTAATAATGGTACGGATATTCTTTATAGCTCTTTTACTACTTCCCCACTTATTGCTTTCACAAAATCCGTCACCTACGGGAAGATGGAGAACTATTGATGACGAAACAGGTAAACCCAGATCTGTAATTGTGATCTGGGAAGAATCAGGAGTATTAAAAGGCAAAATTGAACAGCTCTTTCTTCAAGAAGATGAAGATCCCGATCCTCTATGTGACAAATGTAAGGGAGATTTTAAAGATCAGCCCATTATCGGCATGACAATTTTGAATGACCTGAAAAGATCTGCAAATCAGTGGAAAGGAGGAACCATAATGGATCCTGACAACGGTAAACTTTATAACTGCAAAATCGAAGTAATAGATAACGGTCTTCGTCTAAAAGTTAGAGGGTTCATCGGCTTTTCACTTCTGGGAAGAACGCAGTACTGGGAAAAAGTAGAATAGCTTTAATTAAACTAACTAATTATTTTCCCAGATCACCTTACCCGATTTAATAACTTTATCAATACAGTTAGAACCTATGTGATAAGGTATGAACTGGTATGTAGGAATATCCATTACCAATATGTCAGCTTCCTTGCCAATCTCCAGACTCCCTGTTTTGTTACCAGAATCTACAGCATATGCTGCATTAATTGTACTTGCAGTTATTGCTTCCGCAATAGTCATGTTCATTTTAAGACAGGCAAGAGTTATAATAAACTGCATGCTGTCACAATTACAACTTCCCGGATTGTAATCTGTTGCCAGTGCTACCGGTAATCCTGAATCAATCATTTTTCTGGCCCTGGCATAAGAATTCATTCCCAAACTAAAAATTGTTGCAGGCAATAATGTAGCAATAACACCAGCAATTCGCATTGCTTCTATTCCTTTATCTGAAGCTGCCCCTAAATGATCAGCCGTTACTGCCCCAACCTCTGCAGCCAGCTCTGCACCACCAATCGGTTTTATCTCATCAGCATGCATTCTTAGTTTGAACCCATATTTTTTTGCATTATTTAATATACTGCGTGACTGTTCAATGTTATAAACATGTTCTTCTGTAAAAATATCAAAATACCTGGCTAAACCCAACTCAGCAATTCTGGGAGTCATTTCTTCTTTTAAAATTTTGATATATTCTTCTCTATTGTCTTTGAATTCATCAGGAAATTCATGAGCTCCCATAAAAGTCGGAATAATGTCTATAGGAAGGGAATCATTCAAACGTTTTATAACTCTTAACATTTTTATTTCGCTTATCAGATCCAGCCCATAACCACTTTTTGCTTCCAAAGTAGTTGTTCCATTGCTGATCATCCGTTTGATCCTTTTTACTGAAAGTTGATACAATTCTTCCTCAGAAGATTTTCTCACACCCTGTATACTGCTTCTTATTCCTCCGCCCCGTTCAGAAATGTCCACATAAGTCCTGCCCTGCAAGCGCATTTCAAATTCGTTTTCTCTTGTCGTTGAAAAAACAGGATGAGTATGGGAATCTACAAAACCAGGCATTACAACCTTTCCACTGGCATCTATTATTTTAACTGCCTTATATTGATCACACACTTCAGAACTCTTTCCCACGGCTGCAATCCTACCATTTAATACAGCAAGTGCCCCACTATCGATAATGGATAGATTGTTTGCCTCTTCTTGGGAACGAGCTCGGGCAGAACCCTTTAAAGTTAACAACTGCAGAGCATTCTTGATAATTAGATCTACTTTCATTTCTACCTCACAATATTGTTCCTTCTAATTAAAATTTATTTTTAAAAGATTTTCTTTCTGAAAAAAAAGCAAGCATTTTATCAATTGGGATTAAATTTATATTATCTTTGGGAAGATAAATATTTGACTTTTTTAATTTTTAAATTGAACCTTGAATCATGAAATTAAAAGTTAGAATCCTCATTACATATGTTATTATCCCAATCATTTTCTGGGGATGTGCTACTACTCGCTTACAACATTTGAATAATACTAAACAACTGATCGAGACAATTTTACAAGATTCACTTTTTGTCTCTGCTCATTGGGGAATTTTGGTAGAATCCCTGAACACAGGTGAAATACTATATGAACATAATGCTGATAAACTCTTTATCCCTGCATCAAATCAAAAGATCTTAACTTCTGCAGCAGCTCTTTTAAGCCTGGGATCAGATTTTACCTACGAAACAAAACTTTACGCTTCAGGAGAAATAATTGACTCTGTCCTGTACGGCGATCTCATCATTGAGGGTAGTGGTGACCCTACTTTCAGTTCTGAATTCTATGTTGATCCCAGATTACCTTTCTATTGTTGGACAGACACATTAAGAAAACTGGGAATTCGAAAAATAAACGGCAATATTATTGGAAATGACGATGCATTTGATGAGATTAAATTTGGCAAGGGATGGATGATTGATGATTTGAATTATGCTTTTGCTGCTGAAACAAACGGATTGCAATTCAATGAAAATTCAATTAAATTACAGATTATTCCGCCCTTAAATTTTCACAAACCTTCCTGCATTTTTCCGGAATTGAAAAGCGAATATTTTAAAATTTCTAATAATCTGGTTACTGCCAAAAATCCAAAATCAAGAATAACTTTAGTACGTCCTTTTGATAATAACGAAATTATTGTTTCAGGTGATATTGGAATTGGAAGCAGGATTGATTACAGAACAATATCTTTATCAAATCCTACTATATATTTCGTTACTGTTCTGAAAGAATTCCTGCTGGAAGAAGGCTTTGAAATTACCGGAACTGCATTTGATTGTGATGATATTGAAAATTGGAATTTTGTACCTGAAAATTTATCTCTGATCGCGGTTCATAAATCACCACCTCTAATTGATATCCTGCAAGTAATGATGAAAAAAAGCAAAAATCTTTATGCTGAAACTCTTCTGAAAACAATCAGCTGGAAACAAAATGGGATTGGTTCTTTTTCGGATAGCAGAAAGATTGTTCAAAATTTCCTGCTTGATTTTGATCTAAAACCTGAACAATATTCTTATTTTGACGGGTCTGGCCTTTCCAGATATAATCTGATAAGCCCACAGCAGATTGTTAAGGTTTTAAAAGGAGTAAAGCAAACCGAACAAAATTCTTTCTGGGAAGATATTATGCCTGTTGCAGGTATATTTTTGGAAACCCCTGCCGTTTCTATTATCAGAACAGTCAATGAGGGTAACATTAAAGCTAAAACAGGAACTATGACCAATATTCGTTGTTTATCGGGTTATGTTGAAACACCTAGAGGTGATGCAGTTTTTTCAATTCTGGTTAATTGTCATAAACTCAATTCAAATCAAATAGATCAGCAAATAAATTTTATTTTAGCTTCAGTTTTAGAAAATTTATAAGTTAAAATAAATCATATTTATTCAAAATACAGATTTTACTAATTGTTTAGTTTTAGATATAGAGAGAGCCTGAAGAAGGCGGCGACTTACTCTTCCACACAGTTGCCCATGCAGTACCATCAGCGCGGGTAAGCTTAACTTCTGTGTTCGGGATGGGAACAGGTGTGACCTTACCGCTATAACCACCTTCTTCAGGCTCTCATTATTTTTGCGAGATAGGGGAAATTTATTAGTAAAGACAATTGATCTATTAGTATCACTCGGCTGAACACATTACTGTGCTTACACCTG
>LKUH01000527.1 GCA_001412425.1 Candidatus Cloacimonas sp. SDB | reverse complement strand
TCCCTGGTAGATCAGCAAAGGAATAATTGAGAACAGAACACCAATTCCCATTACCGAAGCAAAGGCAATAGAACTGAAGCCGTCCAGAATGGATTTTGCCATCAGCAGATTAGGTCTGCCTCCCAGTCCCTCTTCAAAAGCACCCAGTATTGTCATAGAACCCATACAGAAAAGCAAAAATGCTGTAACAAGACCTTCTGAAAAACGGCTGGTCTCGGAAGAAAACCTGCTTTTAAGCCGGTCGGCAAACTTATTCAGAAGTTTGTCAATATCAAGCAGTTCTCCCAGAATGGCACCCAGTACCAGGCTGAAGATCATGATCATGAAATTGGCTGACTGTAAGGCCAGTTTCATGCCCAGGAATATGGTGAAGAGACCGATCGCCTGAAAGGCGCGGTCAGATATTTTTTCCGGAATTCTGGAATGAAATATCAATCCGATCAGGCTTCCGACTATAACAGCACCTACATTAATAATTGTTCCCAGCATATTTACCCGCTTTTTCTTTTTAAATTTTATAATATTTACTGCAGGTCAAGTCTTTTTATTCTGGTATAAAAATGTAAAAAGATTAAGTCTTAAAGAGAATATAAGAGGAATCAGCTTAAATGATGTTTCAAAAATTCCCCGATTTCCTTTAAGGCTTTTGTCGCTTCCGGAAAAAGTGGGGCACAGGCAGGATAGCAGTGAAAAAGACCCTTTCCGATCCTCAATTTAACATCAACTCCGGCTTTTGCTGCTTTTTCAGCAAACCTTACGGCATCATCCCGCATCAATTCATGTTCTCCGGCAAACATCAGGAGAGGTGGAAGCCCTTCCAGGTCTCCATATAGCGGTGAGATCAGAGGATTACAAAGATCGTGATCTCCAGCATAATATTTACTGAATACATTCTGAGCATCACGCCAGCAGAGATTATCCTTTTTGGTATTTGAAGTCCAGGAATCTCCGGTATTGTTCAGATCGGTCCAGGGAGATAGCACAACCGCTACTGCCGGAAGAGGTAATTGTTTTTCTTTGCATGCCAGTAGTGAAGCGAGACATATATTACCGCCACCGGAGTCACCCATAAAAGCAATGTTTTCTGATTTAATACCGTAACTGCGCAGAAATTCGTAAGCTTTCAGAGAGTCTTCAATAGCAGCGGGGAATGGGTGTTCCGGAGCCAGAGCATAATCAATCACCAGTGCGCTTATTCCGCTTTCTTTTACAAATTTAGAAACAATTACCCGGTGAGAACTGGCTGAGCCTACTACCAGACCGCCACCATGAAAATATAGTATAACACTTCTCTTATCCGAGTTTTCAGGAATTATCCACTCTGCGTTCAGGCCATTTATATCATGAATTTCCAGATGAAATTTTCTGGGAATTTTACCAAAAAAATTAGCACCCTTTTCAACCTGATCACGGAGTTCAGGAATCGATGTATCCCAATCAATTATTCTCACTTTGAATCTTAGTTTCAGGAATTGACGAAGTTTGAAAGCAAAAATAACCAGCCTGCTGCGAAAACTTGGCATGTTGTCCTCTTTAATTTAACGATATTATTATTTTATAAATAGGTTATTCTTCAAATTCCTAAATATGAAAGATCTTTTTCAGATCAGAACCTTTCTTTCTGTTCTTAACCTGCAGATACAGAAATAGACCGCTGACGGGTATAATACAGGCAAAGGCAACTATAGACCAGCTGATAAAAAATTTATCCATATATAGATTAATAATTATTTCCAGGCACAGGAGAAATATTCCCACAGTAAAAGTTCCGACAGCGATAGCTGAAAGTGTGGAAAGCTTAAATGTTCTTATGCTTACAATTACCAGCAGGAATAAAATTCCCAGAATCAGAATAAGAGGTAATGCTAAAGGTAAAAACCAGGAATGGGAGGAGATAAATAGATCTAAAGCCCATAAAAAAAACAGAAAATTAATTGTTTCCAATGTAACAAGCAGGTAGGGCTTTAAGCGGAGATGATGTAGTAGAAAGGCAAACAACCAGGAGAAAAAAATGGAGACCATTGGAATTCGTGACCAGATTAGATTTGCACCGTAGGCAAAATCTACTGCGAAAACAATTATAAAAGCCGCAAAAGCGAAGAAGGAAAATAATTCCAGAAACCAGGGATATCTTTTTTCAGGTTTATCTTTTTGAGGCAAAGGTTGTTTTCTGACTTCAATGTTTACATTTTTTCCGACTGCTTCTCCACAGAGTGGGCATACTTTCAAACCGACATCAATTTCTACTCCGCAATTCCGACAAATTGGCATATTCAAATCTCCTTCACAGCAACAGAAATTCCATCTTCCACAAGTTTTGTAAAGAAAAGTCTTTCCAGCTCCCTGCTCTCTATAACACTGCTGATGTTGATGCTCATTTCCTCTTGATAAGACAGCATGGTGATGCTTTTTTTCATTACATTATTGGGAACAAGAACAAAATTAAATGATCTTATTCGTGATTGCGCCCTTTCCGGAATGATGATCTGGCCCAGATTGGATAAAACTCCGGAATAACACCTTTCACCCAATCTGCTGTATAATTGAGCCAGATAAAGGTCTTTCAGGAAAAGGGGAATTATTCTGACAACAGGATTCAGTTCTCCCCTGACATTACGGGAAACCTGACGGCTCAACTCTTTTTCATCTTTTTGGATCTGCAGAGAATGATGTGTTTTTTTCAGAATATCGGAAAAAGTGTAATTTCCCAATTTAAGATCGATATCTATTGAAGTGAAGAGAGAAAAATTGCGCATCGTTCGGGAAGGGTATACTTTTCTCATATTTACGGGAATTTCCAGTCTTAAAATTGATTTTTCTTTCCTGCTTTTGGAATCCTGTTGTCTAATTTGCATTAAGCTGAATAAATAGACAGCTGCGAGATATTCTGTAGTTGAAACTTGGTATTTTCTGGAAAGTTCCAGAATTTCCGGCAGAGATACTTTTCCAGTTATCAAGCGCATTTTTTCGGTTAAAA
>LKUH01000526.1 GCA_001412425.1 Candidatus Cloacimonas sp. SDB | reverse complement strand
GCAGTATCCAGAGCAGCAATTAAATTACCGTCGATATTATCACCAATTAGAGGCAATGTATGCTCTGAACATTTCCTGGCCCATGCGATTAACTCCCGGTGCTTTTCTTTAGTCAGCAACCCTCCCCGATGAACTGCTATAAATCTTTTGTCCCGCATAGTATTTCCTTCTATTAATCATCCCCTATCTGACTTTTTAAAATACCTGAAAATATTTTCAGCTTATACCGATCATCTTCTAATAAGTATTTATCATAAAGATGATTCATATCAGTTTGGTTTATAGTTAAATCGTTTTCTCTAAAAATATTCAACCAAAAATCATTTGAAAAGAGACCGAGAGTGTGAATTTCATTGTAAATATGCAATTTGTCTTTTTGACGTATCAGATAAACCATTGTTGCTTCATAAGTAGAATTCGAAACAATATGATTATTTTCGAATACCGTTATATGAGTATCTCCCTGTTCACCGGAATAGGCAAAGTTATTGTTTTGAAAATCTTCTTTAATATGAGTGGTTACCAGGAAAACACCGCCTGATTTTAAATGGTGGACTGCTTTACTGATAGCCTTTTTTAAATCAGCAATATTTGCCATATACATGATGGAATCCGGGATAATAACCACATCGAATTTACGGTTTAGATTAAAAGTTCGCATATCTCCACTTATGTATTCAACTTCAGGGTTTGTTTCTCTTGCTATCTTCAGCATGCCCTCACTTATGTCCACTCCTGTTAATTGGAAATATTTTTTAAAATGGTAGTCATGGCCTCCTGCGCCACAACCCAAATGCAACATTGTAGCAGGATATTTATTGATATTGTTTCTTAATATCTTGTTCAATATCTGTATATAAAATGTTGCCTCTTCCTGGTAAGTTCCAGGAGGAGCCAAAATAGTATCAGTCCAGGCAAGTTCATTATATGCTTTCCATTTCATTTTCCCGCCCTTTTGAATAAAATAGAATTTGTATTCATTCTATTACAAGTATTCTTATTATTAAATATTATTTCTCATAAGTAAACAAATCTTGTTTGTTGTATAGACCATAAGAACTTCTTGTGCCTATAAATTCTAACTTTATTATCTATAGATGAGTTTGCAGAAGGCTAATGCTTGGAGCCATAGCTATTTTGTAGCGAAAATAAAAACATTTTTGATTAATAGAATAGGAAAACTTGATTAATATTTTTTTCTTTTCAAGACTTTAAGTCGGAAGAAATCCTCTCTTTCTTTTTCTTCCAATACTTCAGAAATCAATTTTACTAAAGCCTCATATTTGGGTATCTGGATGTTTTTCAGTGCATTGGTTCTCTTCTGGGTTCTTTTTATCTCAATAGCTAATTTATAGACTGAATCTTCAATTTCAGCCAGTTCATAAAGTAGATACTTGACATGTTGAAATCTTTGCAGTGCTACATCAAGTGCAGTATTGGTATGGTAAAAGCTATAGTAAGGTATAATTTCCTGTTTTTCAAATTTTATTTGAGGTATCTCTACACCCATCACACTATAAGTAAGAATATTAAATTCTGTAGCCAGAGGAATCGACCTGGCTACTTCATTCACTTCATTAATCCCCAGTGTAACATTAGCCACCGTAAGTGCCTCATAAGCCTCTTTAAATATTTCCCGCATCTCCTGCTGAATTGTTTTTGCCCGATCCATAAATTCCATTAAATTTCTGATGAGTACATTTCTCTTTTTGTCCAGCAACTCGAAACCCTTTTTGGAAAAATCAAGGGATGACTGGGCTGCAATTAAATTTGCTTTGGTTGAGGCAACATTTTCTTGCATTGGTAATCACTTCCTAAGATATTTTTCAATCAGGGACGAATCAACTCTGGTGAGTTCCTGTTCAGGTAAAATTCTAAGCAGTTTCCACATAAGTTCTAATGTCTGATTAATGTCCCGATATTCTTCGAAATCCTGCCGGGCAAATTGTTCTTCAAATTGCCGTCCAAATTCCATATATTTCTGATCAACTTCAGATAACTCATCCTCACCAATAATCTGAGCCAGTGCCCTTACCTCTTGAACTCTGGAGTAAGAGGAAAAAACTTGATTTGCCACATCGGGATGATCTTCCCGGGTATAATCTTCTCCTATCCCATCCTTCATAAGCCTTGATAAGGAAGGAAGAATATTGATCGGGGGATAAATGCCCATCTGATATAATGATCTATTCAAAACAATTTGTCCTTCCGTGATATACCCAGTCAGGTCTGGTACCGGATGGGTAATATCATCATTAGGCATTGTGAGAATCGCAATTTGGGTAATGCTTCCTTTGGTATCTTTTAGCATACCTGCTCTTTCGTAGAGGCTGGCTAAATCCGAATAAAGATAGCCTGGATATCCTTTCCTGGAGGGTACCTCCTCTCTGGCCGAAGAAATTTCTCTTAATGCCTCGCAGTAACTGGTAATATCGGTCATAATCAACAGGACATGCATGTCATTCTCAAAAGCCAGATATTCAGCAGCAGTAAGGGCACATCTTGGTGTAATAATCCTTTCCATTACCGGATCATCTGCCAGGTTCAAAAACATAAGCACTCTATCCATAACACCGGCTTCTTCAAAAGTGTTCCGAAAAAAGTCTGCTTCGTCATGCTTTATTCCCATTGCGGCAAAAACAACTACAAAGTTACTGCTTTCTTCCTCTGAAATACGAGCCTGTCTGACAATTTGGGCAGCCAATTGATTATGGGGAAGCCCATCTCCTGAAAAAATGGGTAATTTTTGTCCTCTAATTAAAGTCATGAGTCCATCAATCGAGGAAATCCCCGTCTGGATATAATTTCTTGGGTAAAGTCGAGCCACTGGATTCATTGGTCGTCCATTAATATCATAATTTTTTGTGGAATAGATTTCTCCGGCTCCGTCAATGGGTTTAGCTGTTCCGCTAAATACTCTACCCAGAACCTCTTTTGACATAGGTATTTCCATAGGTTTACCAGAAAAGCTTACACTTACATCATTTAAAGAAATACCTGATGATCCCTGAAAAACTTGAATTACTACTTTCCCTTCATCAATTTGGACAACCTTCCCTAGCCTGTGCTCATTACCAGCTACCTGGATATCTACCAGCTCGCCATAAATCGCATCATAAACATCATCTATAATAACTAAGGGGCCTTCCGCTTTTTCTAACTTTAAATATTTAATTTTCATCTGTTGAACCCTCTTTGTACATCTCCTCCACTCTGTCACAATAACGATCGATTTTATGTATCAACTCCGAAAATATTTTATTCTTTCCTTCTGTAACATGATATTTCAAGCTGACAATATCGGAAA
>LKUH01000525.1 GCA_001412425.1 Candidatus Cloacimonas sp. SDB | reverse complement strand
TATAAGAAAGAGTAATTCAAATGAGAATAAAAGAGCACCCTATTTTAGAGTTCAAGCACGGGGGAAAAGTTACCTTTACCTTTCAGGGAAAAAAATTAACAGGATACAATGATGAGCCTATTGCAGCTGCTCTTGTTGCATCTGGAATAAAGGTATTAAGTTATAGTAAGAAGTTAAAGCGTCCCCGTGGTTTTTTCTGTGCTATTGGAAAATGTTCCTCCTGCTTGATGACTGTTAATGGTATTCCAAACGTTAGAACCTGTGTTACCAAATTAGAGGATGGAATGGTTGTCACAAGACAATGAAAAGAAGGTGAAATAGTGAAAGAATATGATATTGTTATTGTAGGTGGTGGACCTGCAGGTTTAGCCGCTGCACTTACTGCTGCTTCTTGTGCTGCCAGTGTTTTACTGGTGGACGATGGCCTTCAGCTAGGAGGGCAACTTATTAAACAAACCCACAAGTTTTTTGGTTCCAGCGAACAATTTGCCGGGATTCGAGGCATAGAGATAGCCGATAATTTTATTGATAAGATAAAAAAATCTCCGAACATAGATATTTTAACCCAGGCTACAGCCACCGGCTATTACGAAGATGGTATCCTTACAATATTGGAGGGCCTTAATGGTAATAGTCTTGTAAAGGTAAAACCCAGGTGCCTTATCGTGGCAACCGGTGCTGCCGAGAATATGCTTCCCTTTATTAATAATGATTTACCAGGTGTTTATGGTGCGGGCGCTGTCCAGACCTTAATGAATGTTTATGGTGTTGTACCTGGTGAAAAAGTACTTATGGTTGGAGCAGGAAACATTGGCCTGATTGTAGCCTATCAATTAATACAGGCAAAGATAAAAGTAGAGGCGATTGTGGAAGCTATGCCCTGTATTGGGGGATACTGGGTTCATGCCAGCAAGATAGCTAGATTGGGAGTTCCCATTTATACCTCCTGTACATTGAAAGAGGTCAGGGGAAAAGAGCAAGTAGAAGGAGCTACAATTTGCAATATTGATAAAAAGTTTTGTTTTATCTCCCAGAGTGAAAAAGATCTGGATGTAGATACTATCTGTCTGGCAGTTGGACTATCTCCTTTGTCTGAATTGTTGTGGCAAACCGGATGTGAAATGAATTATATTCCTGAACTTTGTGGATATGTAGCCTTACGTGATGAAAATATGAGAACTTCTTCTGAGAAAATATATATTGCAGGAGATGTTACCGGAATTGAAGAGGCAAGCAGTGCCATGATTGAAGGTCAAATTGCCGGTCTGAATGCTACCGCCAGCCTTGGCTTTTATCATAAAGAATATACAAAACTTAATTCCAAATACAAAAGACAGTTATCACAGTTACGAAATAATATTATGAGTGAAGCTATTAACAGAGGAATTCAAAAGGTTATTATCCAGAAAGGAGAAACCCATGTCTATTCCCACTAATGGGGTACCTGTTAAAGAAGAATTAGAACAGGTTATCCCTCCAGCTGAAATATTGGCAAAAGGACCGGTGGTTGTTGTAGAATGCTTTCAGAATATTCCCTGTGATCCCTGTGCTGCCAGTTGTCCCTCCGGTGCTATCCAACCATTTGAGGATATAAATAACCTTCCTACGGTTGATTATGAAAAATGTACCGGCTGTGGTCTGTGTATTGCCTCCTGTCCTGGATTGGCTATCTTTGTAGTTGATATTAATTATTCTGACAAAGAGGCATTACTCAAGATTCCTTATGAAATGCTCCCTTTGCCCAAAAAAGGTCAAGTTGTTGCAGGATTAGATCGTTCAGGTCGTAAGGTGGCTGATGTGAAGGTAGCAAGAGTACAAAGAACAAAAAATAAGACAAATATAATTACCATAATTGTTCCCAAGGATTTGGCAATGGTAATTCGAAATATTAAGGTGGGGGATGAGCAAAATGGATGATAATACTATTATCTGTCGTTGTGAAGATGTTACCTGGGGAGAGATAAGAAAACAGCTGGATAAGGGATATACTACCTTGGATGAGATTAAGCGTATTACCCGTGCCGGTATGGGCCGTTGTCAGGGTAAAACCTGTCAAAGAGTTTTGTTGAACGCTATTGCTAGGTATTTAAATAAAAAAGTTGAAGAGATACCCCTCTCTAAATTCCGTCCTCCTACTAAACCTGTACCTCTGGGGGTTCTGGCAGGTGATAAGAATGATTAAAAGCGCAGATATTGTTATTGTTGGTGGTGGTGTGCAAGGATGCAGTATTGCCTATAATCTGGCAAAAAGCGGACAAAAGAATATTGTAATATTAGAAAAAGACACCTGTGCAAATGGCTCTTCAGGCAGATGTGGGGCAGGTTTCCGTCAACAATTTGGTACTGAAATGAATTGTATCTTAGCCAGGGAAAGCATCAGAATATTAGAACAGCTAAGCGAGGAATTGGAATATGATATAGAATTCAACCAAAAAGGTTATTTGATTCTGGCATATACTGAAAAAGAAGTTTCCCAATTCAAAAAGAATATTCAATTACAACAGAGCCTGGGTATTGCTTCTCGCTTGGTTAAACCGGAGGAGGCCAGAAAAATTGTTCCACCTCTAAATATTAAAGATGTACTTGCAGCAAGTTATTGCCCAAAAGATGGTAATGTAAATCCAATGTTGACAACATTTGCCTATGCAGAAGCTGCTCAAAGGCTTGGAGTAAAATATTATAAATTTACTGCAGCCCAGAAGATTGAAACGGAAGATAATAGAATTTTAGCGGTGCTTACCAATCGTGGCCGAATATTAACTAACCGAGTAGTTAATGCAGCAGGCGGATATGCTAGGGAAGTTGGAGAAATGGCTGGTATCGAAATACCAGTTTATTCGCAAAGACATCAGATACTGGTTACTGAACCGGTAATTCCATTGTGGGAATCAATGTTAATGTCTTTTTCGAGAAATTTTTATTTCCAGCAGCTTCCAAACGGTAGTATAGTAGGAGGCTATGGAGATCCCGAACATGAGAAGAAAGGTCATGATAATGGTTCAAGCTGGCAATTTGTAACTACGATGGCCAGGAAAATGACTGATCTGATTCCTATAATTAAGGATGTACGAGTAGTAAGACAATGGGCAGGCTCTTATAATATGAGCCCCGATTCCCAGCCTATCTTGGGAGAACATCCTCAATTGAAAGGTTATTATATGTCGGTTGGCTTTAGCGGGCATGGTTTTATGCTGGCACCTATATCTGGTAAGATGTTGGCACAATGTATCTTAGGAGAAGAAATGGATTTACCAATTGATAAATTAGATATAGGGAGATTTGCAAGAGGGGAGTTAATTTTAGAACCATCTGTGGTTTGATTGATTTTGTTATGGTATTTAGGCAAATCTTGTAATGTTTATA
>LKUH01000524.1 GCA_001412425.1 Candidatus Cloacimonas sp. SDB | reverse complement strand
CCTGGAAAGAGTATTTTTTTAGCAAAAATGTGGGAATAAGAATTGGCAGCATCAGAATGTTGGAACACAGAATACATTTAACCCCCAATGAAGCGGTAAAAAAAATAATTCTGGTAGAAGATGCCGACATGATGACCAGGCAGGCCTCCAATGCCTTCTTGAAAACACTGGAAGAACCACCTGAAGATACTGTGTTGATTCTTACTACCTCACGCTTGAATTCCCTGTTGCCCACCATTCTTTCCCGCTGTCAGAAAATCCCTTTTAATCCAGTTTCCCGACCCACTATAGAACAGTTTCTACTGGATAATTCCACTGAACCTCTGGAAGCAAAGATTTTTTCCCGGATCTCCAATGGCAGTATGGAAAAAGCCCTGCGCCTGGCGGAAAAAGGTAAACTGGAAGCCAGAGAGAATACACTGGAGTTTCTTAAAATATTGATTGCTGGAAAAGACCTGAAATTTGTTGAGTTTTCCAACGATTATCGCCGATCCAGTTCACGACCTTTGCTGAAACAGATGATCTCTCACCTCATCCTCTGGGTAGCTGATCTGGCTTACTATAAATATAAACAGAATGAGATAGTCAATTTAGATCAGACTGATATTATTCAGACTATTTATAATATGAATCCCGAGGTAGAAAATTATGTCAGTAAATTGACGGATTTTCTGGAAAATATGAGCCTTAAACTGGATGCAAATGTAAATCAACAGTTGATTCTGATAGAAATTTATAATGTTTTAAAGGATACTTTATCAAAAAAGTCTAGCTGAGGAGTAAGTATGGAAACTGATTTAAAACCAGAAATTGCCGGGAATTTTATAACTCATATTGTTGAAGAAGATTTGCGCAATAATAAATGGAATGGAAAAGTTCTGACCCGTTTTCCACCTGAACCTAACGGGCATTTACATATCGGACATGCCAAGGCGATCAATCTGGATTTCGGAATAGCTCAACAATATAACGGAAAATGTAATCTCAGATTTGATGACACCAATCCCATCAAAGAAAATGAAAGTTTCGTTACAGGAATTCAGGAAGATATCCGCTGGCTGGGATTTGACTGGGAAGACAGACTTTATCACGCTTCCGATTACTTTCAGCGAATGTACGATTACGCAATTGAACTTATTAAAAAAGGTAAGGCTTATGTAGATAGTTTAAGTCTGGAAGAGATCAGGGAATATAGAGGAACTATAAAAACTCCCGGCAGGAACAGCCCTTACCGCGACAGATCTGTCGAAGAAAATCTCGATCTTTTCCAACGCATGAAGCAAGGAGAATTTCCTGATGGAGCTCATGTTTTAAGGGCGAAAATCGACATGGCTGCCGGTGATATGCTCTTCCGTGATCCACTTATGTACAGAATAAGACATGCGCACCACCATAGAACAGGAGATAAATGGTGCATTTATCCCATGTATGACTACGCTCACTGCCTGGAAGATTCCATAGAAGGCATTACCCACTCGCTCTGTTCCCTGGAATTTGAGGCGCATCGTCCAATTTACGACTGGTTCCTGGCTGAACTGGGCATCCATCATTCCCAGCAGATCGAATTTGCCAGGTTAAATTTAACTTATACTGTGATGAGCAAAAGAAAACTCGCCCGGCTGGTGGAAGAAAATATTGTCAAGGGCTGGGATGATCCCCGCCTGCCAACTTTATCCGGATTAAGACGCAGAGGATATACACCGGAAGGAATTCGAAGTTTTCTGAACAAGATCGGAGTCGCAAAAGCTGACAGTACAGTAGATGTAGCTCTATTGGAATTTTCTATTCGGGAACATCTTAATAAAATAACTCCTCGCGTTATGGGGGTTCTTCATCCTTTAAAAGTTGTAATCGATAATTATCCGGAAGATACTGTAGAATATATGGAAGCTGTGAACAATCCCGAAGATGAAACCATGGGCACAAGAAAAGTACCGTTCTCCAAAATTATTTACATTGAGAAAGAAGATTTTATGGAAGATCCACCGAAAAAATTTTATCGGCTTACTCCCGGTAGAGAAGTAAGATTGCGCTATGCTTATTTCGTAAAATGTGAAAATGTTATCAAGAACGAAAAAGGGGAACCAATTGAAATTCATTGTTCATACGATCCTGCTACTACAGGCGGAAATGCACCTGACGGCAGGAAAGTTAAAGCAACGCTGCACTGGGTTTCTGCTGATCACGCAGTTAATTGTGAAATCAGGCAATATCATAACCTGTTCCTGAAAGAAAATCCGGAAGAAGTGGAAGCAGGAAAAGATTTTCTGGATAATGTTAATTTCGATTCACTGAGTATAATTGAAAACTGTAAGCTAGAACCAGGTATTTCCGGAGCAAAAACCGGAGAAAAATTTCAGTTCGAGCGCATTGGTTATTTTTGTGTGGATCCTGATAGCACAGATGATAAGCTGGTCTTCAACCAGACTGTTACCCTGCGGGATTCCTGGCAAAAGATAAAACAGAAAATGAAGTAGTGTATCATGAAAAAATTGATAGCCATTGTAGATGATGAGCCTGATATTCTGGAGTTAGTCGCAATTAACCTGGAAAAAGCTAATTTTCGAACAGCTGTTTATGAAGATGCCGGCAGTTTCCTGCACTCGCTGGAACAGGTGATCCCTGATCTGCTCATCCTTGATCTGATGCTTCCCGATGCTGATGGATTTGACATCTGCAAACAGCTGAAAAAAGATTTGCAATTCTCAGCAATTCCTGTAATCATGCTCACAGCCAGAGGAGATGAAATGGACCGGATTCTGGGTCTGGAATTCGGGGCAGACGATTATGTGGTTAAACCCTTTTCTGTCAGAGAACTTATTGCCCGCGTGAAAGCTGTTCTCCGTCGGGAAAATAAGGAAAATGAGAAAAGAATAATTACTATCGCAGATTTACTAACCATTGATCTGCACAAACATGAAACCTCTGTAATGGGAGAAAAGATCGATCTTACAACTTCTGAATTCAAGATACTTAAATTGCTTGCCCTGAAACAGGGCTGGGTCTATTCCAGAAATCAAATCCTCGATCAACTCTGGGGCAATGACAAGATCGTACTGGACAGAACCATAGATGTTCATATTAAAAATTTAAGAGATAAATTAAAACAGGCTGGCAAATTCATAAAAAATATCCGCGGTGTAGGTTACAAAATAGAAGCTTGATATGAATCTGACCAAAAAATATTTTATCAGAATTTTTATAATTCTTCTAATTTATACAATTACTTTAGCGCTGATCTTTTACTTTTTTGCCTCAACTTGGGTATTAATATTATTTTCGACAATTTTATTCCTGATCCTGACTCTCTCTCTCTATTTCTTTCTGCAAAACACTTTCAAACCTCTTGCAGAGCTGGATGATCTTCTTAAGAAACTATTAAAAAAAGAGAATTTTTCGTTTCTAAATCTGAACAAATTTCATAATTTTAATAACATCTCCCGTAACCTGGAGGAAATTGATTACCTGCTGAAAAAATATGAAAGCAAACTTTCCAGTCACAAAGAAGGTTTTTATAATGTAATCGACACCATCAATGAAGCCATGTGGATGCAGGACAGTAAAGGTGTGATCACAGTGTGCAACCGTAAATTTTCTGACCTGATCAAAACTGCTGAACCTGCCGGAGAATATTTCTGGAATGTAATTCAGAATTACAACCTCTATCAGTTTGTGGATGCGATATTCCAAAAACCACAGAATTATCTAAAGGAAATTGAGATTGAAAAATCCCACTATCTCTGCAGTGCGTCCTATTCTAAAGTTTCTGGAATGATTGTTTTTATCCTCTATAATGTAACCGAGATAAAAAAACTAGAAATGCTGAAAAAAGATTTTGTACTGAATATCTCCCATGAATTACGTACACCTCTCACTTCCATCAAAGGATTTCTGGAAACTCTGGAACCGGAACTGAAAGGAGAACAAGTTCAATATCTTACGATCATTAAACGCAATACAGACAGACTCATAAGAATTGTGCAAGATCTACTGACCTTATCTCAGCTTGAACATGATCAATCTCTGGAAATCGAGACCATTCAGACTGAAGATATCTGTAAACAGTTGCAGACAATTTTCGAACCCAAAACCAGAGAAAAGGGAATTGAATTAATACTGCTCTGTTCTACTGAGCTTAAGAAATTTAAAGCTGATAAATTCAAACTTGAGCAGGTCTTTATCAACCTTCTGGATAATGCAGTAAAATATACCGAAGCAGGTAAGATCTCTTTTAAAATATCCCACACTCCCACAGCCCTGATCTTTGAGATCTCCGATACTGGTATTGGTATTCCTCAGGAACATCAGGAACGAATTTTTGAGCGTTTTTATGTCGTTAATAAATCCCGAGCCCGAAAATATGGCAGTACCGGGCTGGGGCTTTCCATCGTAAAACATATCGTAAATCTTCATGGCGGAAAGATTACTTTGAAAAGTTCTTCAGGTTCTGGTACGACAATTCATATTTCTATACCTCGGGATATCCATGAATAAAGATAAAATCCTGAAAGATTATTATCCCCTGGTAAAAAGCATTGCCAATAAATACCGCAACTACGGTATACCCCAAGAAGACCTGGAACAGGAAGGACTTATCGGCCTGTTGGAAGCTTCTGATAATTTTGATAAATCACGGGGAACAAAATTCTCCACCTACGCTTCCTACTGGATCAAAAAGAAAATCATTTCAGCCCTTAACCGGGAAAATAAACTGTCGATTTCCAGCTCTGAAATACTGGAAGAAACAGTTGCGGACGACAAACCTGCCGCAGCAGACAAAAGCGGAAAAGAGTTAATATTTCCGCAAGATTTCCCGGACCAGGAAAAAACAGTTTTAACCCTGCTGTTCCAGAAACAATTAACCTTAAAGGAAATAGCCGGACAACTGGATTTGACTCGCGAGAAGGTAAGGCAACTGAAAGAGAAAGGGTTACGCAGGCTTAAAGCCTGTGTTGTCAAGGCATCAAACAACAAGATATTTTAACTGTTACTTATTAACGCTTTCAATAAAATTAATTCTCTTGGCTTTTTAGCAATTCATCACCAATAAAAAACAATTTCATCATTATATAAATGTTGGCACAATAAAGATAGATCCCGCGGCACCAAGTCTTTGCAGGAACCATTCCGAGGGATGTTCTGAATAGACAGAATGACAATGAAGATCAGCCCTTGCCATAAAGACCTCCTTGCACAATTTGTTTTCTGAATGTAATATACCGATCCTTTGTTAGGAAATAATAAGTTTAATGTTAACCTTTAGTTAAAGTTAACGAAGATATAATCTAATTGTTGGTGTTAGAAATATTTAGAAAATTATTAAAATTTCGGACTGGTAATATTCTTTTGAAGATTTTGGGCTTTCATAATCTTTCCGTTCCTTATCTCGCGAGTCAGATAGAACATGGCAGCAATAATCATCAGCAAGCCCCAGATTGTTAGGTGGGAAAAATGATATCCCGGTAAAGCGACACGAAACAAAATTAACGGCAGGATTATATAGGCTGAGTTAAAGACAGGAACAAAAATGGAAATTCTGGCTTTATGGGAAAAACTCCATTGCGTAACAATAAAAGCATAGGTTGTAAAGATCAGGCTGCTGGCAAAAAGAATCCAGCCTGTACTGTTCGAAGGCAGAAAACCCGCCTGACCTCCCTTATGCTGCCCCAACCCTTTAAGAATGGGATCAAAACAGGATAAGCTGCCAGCCAGGAATGCACTTCCGATCGTTAAAATCTCTTTCTTTCTGGTCGGAGTAAAAATCATGAATAAGGTTGTTAAAAGAAAAAATGCTGCAGCAGTAACAATGACGATGGTATAATTTATATTCTTCATTGTTATGTTATCGTGCATTATTCCGTCATAACCGATAATAAGCGTACCGATCAGAAGGATAATGCTGCCCTTATAAACACCTGCAGAAACCTCTTCTCCCATAACTTTATCAGCATAAATTATCAGAAAAATAAGGCCAATTCCGAACATGGAAGTGAAATAACTGGAGGGAGCAAAACGGTTAGCCAGAATTATCCAGATGAAACAGGAATTGCTTAGAAGTAATCCGGCGAGATAATGTCTGGATTTATGGATCTTACCATCGTATCTTAATTTTTCCGCATCACTACCATTAGTTTTCAGCCTTACAAGCTCCAGAGTTCTAACGCCCTGAGATTGTAGAGCCTTGGCTAAATGCAGCTGAATACTCCCAATTATTCCAAAAAACATGGCAATTAAATGATTCATGTTGTTT
>LKUH01000523.1 GCA_001412425.1 Candidatus Cloacimonas sp. SDB | reverse complement strand
GATTTTTTTATTTTCCTATTTGGAGGAAATTATAGAATGCAAGATGAACATAAAAAGGTCAAATTAATATTAGAAGATGGTACTATTTTTCAGGGAAAAGGCTTTGGTGCAGCAAAAGAGACAGTGGGAGAGGTTGTATTTAATACCGGCATGGTTGGTTATCCTGAAAGTTTGACTGATCCTTCCTATTATGGCCAGGTATTGGTTTTAACTTATCCTTTGATTGGTAATTATGGTGTTCCGTTTAAGCAGACAGAGGACCAGCTGTTAAAAACTTTTGAATCAGGAAAAATACATGTCAGGGGATTAATTGTATCGGATTATTCAGAAAATTATTGTCACTGGAATGCCGAAAAATCATTGGGACAATGGTTGGCGGAAAACGAAATTCCTGCAATATCCGGAATCGATACGCGAAAGCTGACAAAGAAATTAAGAAGAGCCGGGATAATGCTTGGCAAGATTCTCTATGATAGCAATGGAAGTAGAGTTACATTTAAAGATCCCAATATAGCTAACCTGGTAAATAAGGTTAGTGTCAAAAAGCCGGTTACCTATTCAAAAGGAGAAAAGAAAATTGTTGTAATTGATTGTGGAGTAAAGAACAGTATCATCCATGCATTTTTAAAGAGAAATTTTACTATAAAAAGAGTTCCCTGGGATTACAATTTCCTGCAGGAAGAAGCTGATGGAGTCATTATCTCTAACGGTCCCGGGGATCCCAAACAATGTCAGAAGACTATTGAATATATTCAAAAATCATTTGCAAAAAATATTCCGATTTTAGGGATATGTCTCGGTTCTCAGATATTAGGATTGGCATCCGGGGCAGATACCTATAAGTTAAAATACGGACACAGAAGCCAGAATCAGCCCTGTGTAGAACTCGGGACAAACCGTTGTTATATTACATCACAAAACCATGGATATGCTATAGATGCCAATACCTTGGGACAGGATTGGCGGGAGTGGTTTTATAATTTGAATGATCGAACTAACGAAGGAATTATCCATATGTCCAGACCTTTTTTTGGAACACAATTTCACCCGGAATCATCCCCAGGCCCGGATGATACCGAGTTTATTTTTGACATGTTTTCGAGGTTAATATCATGATGATAAAGAGAAAAAATTTTAAAAAGATTTTAATTTTAGGTTCAGGGGCAATCAAAATCGGGGAAGCAGGAGAATTTGATTACTGTGGCAGTCAGGCAATTAAGGCTCTAAAAGAAGAAGGAATTAAGACAATACTGATAAATCCGAATATTGCAACTGTTCAGACCTCTGAATATATGGCTGATAAAATATATTTTCTCCCGGTTAATGTTCATTTTGTAGAAAAGGTTATCAAGAAAGAAAGTCCTGAAGGAGTACTTTTGGGTTTTGGTGGACAAACTGCATTAAATGTAGGAATTGAATTATTTAAAAAAGGTATTTTTGATAAATATCATGTTAATGTTCTGGGCACTTCAATTGAGGCCATACGGATAACAGAAGACCGTAAAATGTTCAGCAAAACACTACAGGAAATAAACCTCAAGATCCCCAGAAGCAAAGCAGTGACCAATGTAAATGATGCGCTTGAGACTGCCAAAAACTTGGGTTTTCCGGTTATGTGCAGAATTGCCTATGCTCTTGGTGGACTTGGCTCAGGCATAGCTTATAATAGCAGGCAATTACAGAATATTGCAGAAAAAGCATTTTCCTTTACCGAACAGATTCTAATAGAAGAGTGTCTTTCCGGTTGGAAGGAGATTGAATATGAGGTGGTACGGGATAGTTATAATAACTGTATTACAGTATGTTCTATGGAAAATGTTGATCCTATGGGAATCCATACCGGTGAAAGCATAGTCGTCGCTCCTGTGCAGACCCTTAGTTCGTCTGAAAATTTTAAATTAAGATCTATTGCCATTAAATTAGTCAGACATCTGGGTATTGTAGGTGAGTGCAATGTTCAGTTTGCACTTGACCCTGGTTCAGAAGATTACAGGATTATAGAGGTAAATGCCAGATTAAGCAGGAGTTCTGCCCTGGCATCCAAGGCAACCGGTTATCCCCTGGCGTTTATTGCGGCAAAACTCTCTCTGGGATTTGGATTGACTGAATTAAGGAATATTATTACCAGGGTTACTTCTGCCTGTTTTGAACCAGCAATTGATTATGTTGTACTTAAATATCCCCGTTGGGATTTGGAAAAATTTAAAAAAGTGAGTACTAATATTGGTTCAGAAATGAAATCTGTTGGTGAGGTAATGGCTATTGGCAGAAGTTATGAGGAAGTCTTGCAGAAGGCAATCCGTATGTTGGATACCGGAATGAATGGCCTTGTTTGTAATAAAATCCAATTTGAAGATTTAAATAAAGAGATGAAAAAACCTACTGATAAGAGAATGTTTGCTATAGCACAGGCAATGGAGTCTGGCTATTCAATTGAAGAGATTAATAAGTTAACCAAGGTTAATCCCTGGTTTCTTTCTAAGATGAAAAATATCATTGATATAAAAAAGAAGATAGCCAGATACGAATTTGAAAAATTGCCCTCATCTATCTTAAAAGAAGCAAAATTAACAGGCTTTTCGGATCAGCAAATAGCTCTCATAACTCAAACTGATGAATTAACCGTACGTAACAAAAGAAAAGAATTGGGAATAATTCCCTATGTTAAACAAATAGATACCCTGGCAGCTGAATATCCGGCAAAAACAAATTATCTTTACCTTACTTACCATGGTGAAGAAGATGATTTGGATTTTAAAGAAAAGGAGCAGGTTATTGTTTTGGGCGGAGGTCCGTATAGGGTAGGTTCTTCGGTTGAATTTGACTGGTGTTGTGTTAATTCAGTAAGAACCTTAAAGAAATTAAAATACAATACCATTATGATTAATTATAACCCGGAGACAGTGAGTACAGACTACGATATATGTGATAAATTGTATTTTGATGAACTTACCTTTGAAAAAATATCCGATGTTTATGAAAAAGAAAATCCTTTGGGAATAATTATTTCAATGGGAGGACAGATTCCCAATAATCTAGCTTTAAAATTTCAGGAAGCCGGTATCAAGGTATTGGGAACACATCCTTCAAAAATAGATATGGCGGAAGACCGGCATAAGTTTTCTCAATTATTGGATGAACTGCATATAGACCAACCTATCTGGAAAGAGTTAACCAGTTTGGAGGAAGCAGAGAAATTTGCACAGAGGGTTGGATATCCGGTTATGATACGTTCCAGCTATATTCTCAGCGGTGCAGCTATGAGTATTGCTTTAAATAAAAGAGAACTGAAAAAGTATCTAAAGAAGGCCGCAAGCATCAGTGCAGACCATCCGGTAGTAGTGAGTAAATTTATCGTTAATGCCAAGGAAATTGAGATGGATGCAGTTGCCAATAAAGGAGAATTAAACTGTTATGCCATTTCAGAACACATCGAAAATGCAGGAGTTCATTCTGGTGATGCCTCGATTGTGTTGCCGCCACAGAGAACGTATCTGGAAACATTGCGAAAAATTAAGGTTGTTAGCAGGAAAATAGCCGAAGCTTTAGAGATCAGCGGTCCTTTTAATATTCAGTTTATTGCCAAGGATAATAAGATTCAGGTTATCGAATGCAATCTAAGATCTTCCAGGAGTTTCCCTTTTGTTTCCAAAGTGACTAAATTGAACTTTATTGACCTGGCTACCAGGATTATCATGGGAGAGACAGTTCCTGAGATAAATTTTTCATTCTTTGATTTAGATTATGTTGGGGTAAAAGCCCCCCAATTTTCATTTGCCCGATTAAAGGGTTCTGACCCGGTCCTGGGAGTAGAGATGGTTTCAACAGGAGAAGTGGCTTGCCTGGGTGCTGACTTTAATGAGGCGTTTTTAAAGAGCCTTATTTCTGTTGGATTCAGATTGCCCAGAAAAACGATTCTGCTATCAACCGGTCCTTTGGAAAGCAAAGTTGATTTTTTAGAAAGCACCAAGATGTTGAAAGAGCTGAATTACAAGTTTTATGCCACTAGAGGAACTGCAAACTTTATGAAAGAGCATGGAATAGATGCCAAAATACTTCACTGGCCTGATGAAAAAGAAGAGCCTAATATTCTAAGCTACCTTATTAGTAAAAAGATTGATTTAGTTATTAATATTCCTAAAAACGCAGAAACCAAAGAACTGGATAATGATTATACTATTAGAAGGAAAGCAGTTGATTTTGATATTCCATTGATTACCAATATCACCTTTGCCAAAAGATTCGTAGAAGCATTAAGAGATGTCAAGCCAGAAGACTTAACAGCTGATAGCTGGGATGAATATAAAATATAGAATATTTAATCTTTAGAGAATTAGAGGGTCGAAATGGAAAAAATAAAAGTTAGCATCATCGGGGCAACGGGTTATTCAGGGAAAGAGTTGATTAAAATATTATTAAAGCATCCCTATATTAAATTGATGCATTTGGTCTCTGCCAGCTATATAGGCAAGAATATTG
>LKUH01000522.1 GCA_001412425.1 Candidatus Cloacimonas sp. SDB | reverse complement strand
GCGTGTCTTTTTTCTAACACCACCAACCATGAACCCTACATCTTCTGACACACCGAAAGCAACGTTCCCATACCTGAAGCAGACGAAGCACATCATTGTTTCACTGGACAAATTTAAGGTGCGACTTTAAATTTGTCCACCAAGTGAGGTGATATATGTATATTAAAAGAGATGCTGAAAAATTATTGAAGAAGTTTGCTGCTCAATATCCGGTGGTGACGATAACTGGTCCGCGGCAGTCAGGTAAAACAACTATCTGTCAAAAGACGTTTCCGGAAAAAAAATATGTTTCATTAGAAGATATTGATCACAGAGATTTTGCCGAAAATGATCCTCGAGCTTTTTTATCTGAATATTCAGGTGGTGTGATAATTGATGAAATACAACGTGTTCCAACTTTGCTTTCTTACATTCAGGGTATTGTGGATAGAAATCAACAAAAGGGTGAATTTGTTTTAACAGGCAGCTCACAGTTTGAGCTATCAGCTGGAATTTCCCAATCCCTGGCCGGAAGGACAGCACTGCTAAAACTTTTTCCTTTTTCCTATACGGAAGTTTATAAAAACAGCGAATCACACCTATCCTGGCTCGATAATGTTCTTTATACTGGCTTTTATCCCAGGATTTTTAAGGATGAGCTTGATCCAACCGACAGTCTTTCTGCCTACATTGAAACGTATGTAGAAAGAGACGTGAGAATGTTCAGCGAAATTCGCAACTTAAAAACATTTCGAACGTTTTTGCGATTATGTGCAGCCAGAACCGGGCAGTTACTAAATTACAACAGCCTTTCCAATGA
Source organism: Candidatus Cloacimonas sp. SDB (assembly GCA_001412425.1). GTDB lineage: Bacteria > Cloacimonadota > Cloacimonadia > Cloacimonadales > TCS61 > SDB. The sequence goes on along the minus strand of LKUH01000522.1, from coordinate 4,386 downwards.
CTGTGGTGTGTCAGTACCCACCATCAAGAGCTGGGTCTCTATTCTTGAGCAAAGTTATCTGATCTTCTTATTGGAACCGTTTCACAGTAACATAAAAAAACGATTAATAAAAACACCTAAAATCTATTTTTATGATGTGGGATTGTGTGCCTATCTGAATGGTGCAAAAAAGAGCGAACACATCAGCTCTCTACCAAATCGGGGCTCACTTTTCGAGAATTTCATCATTGCAGAAATGCTGAAAATAAATTATCATAACAACCTGAAATACAGTTTCAATTTCTTTAGAAATAAAACAGGAATCGAAGTAGATGCAATATTAGATACAGGCGTTAAATTATTGCCGATTGAGATAAAATCAGCCTTTACATTTAATGATTCTCTATCCGGGAATCTGGAATATTTCTCGCAATTTCATGGCAATGAAAAGATCGGTTCTGTGGTTTATGCGGGTAAATCTCAAAAACGTACTAAATATGATGTTTTGAACTACGAAGATTACTTTAAAATGCTCTATAAACCTATCTAAAATGGATTGAACCATGGAACTATACCTAAACACCTACGGCACTTATCTCCACAAAAGGGGAGATATGTTCGAAGTGCGCATCGAGGATGAAACACAGCGTATTTCTCCCAAGCGAATATCATGCATCGTCATTTCCAATGCCGCGCAGATAACCACAGATGCTATCCAGCTTGCTTTAGAATACAACATCGACATAGTTTTTCTTGATAAATTCGGCAATCCTTACGGTAGAGTGTGGTTGCCAAAATTGGGCAGTACAACCTACATTCGGCGAAAGCTTTTAGAAATTTATCAGCAGGATGAAGGCTTGCAATTTGTAAAATCCTGGCTGAACCGCAAAACCGATAATCAACTGCGCTTCCTCAAAGAGATCATCAAGAAAAGACCAAGTGTGAATTTTGATGATCAGATAGATGAAATCGTCAGATTAAGAGCAATCTTGAACACCATGAACGGTCAGCTTTCCGACCTGGCGAATAAAATACTAGGAATCGAAGGTAATATTTCACGCATTTATTTTAAGATAATTTCTCTTTTGATTCCCGATCGATATTCTTTTTCAGGCAGATCTTCACGTCCTGCCAAAGATCCTTTCAATGCTTTTCTGAATTATGGTTATGGAGTGCTTTACAGCAAAGTGGAAAAAGCTCTCATCATTGCCGGACTCGATCCTTACATAGGACTTTTACACTCAGATAACTACAATAAAAAATCTCTGGTTTACGATTTTATCGAACCCTATCGGATTTTTATCGATGAACCTGTTTTTTATCTGTTTTCACGGCGGCAGATCAAAGGTACTTATTACGACGAGATCAAAAACGGCTATACCATCAATGATGAGGGAAAGAAGTTTTTCATCATAAACTTACTGGAACATTTTGATAAACGCATTAAATACAGAGGACGAAACACTGCCCTGATCGATCAACTCAAAATCGATGCTCATGCCTTTGCCAATTTTCTGATCGGAAAGAGAAAAGAGTTTTAGTTGGTGGTTGATAGTTGGTGGTTGAAAAAAATATTTTAGGAGGAGAAATGGCAAATATCTCAGAATTAAGTATTTATCATAATGCTTTGGAACTTTCTAATAAGATATGGAGTATCTGCTTGAAATGGAATTCTTTTGCACAAAATACTGTTGGATATCAAATTGTAAAGGCTGCCGACTCAATTTCAGCTAACCTGGCAGAAGGTTACGGCAGATTTCATATCAAGGATAACATTCATTTTTGTTATTACAGTCGCGGCTCTCTGGAAGAAACAAAAGATTGGTTACGAAAATCTAAAGCAAGAAAATTGATTTCGGAAAACACTTACCATGAATTATCCGACGAAATCATAATAATCGCCAAACAGCTTAATAAATACATTACATCTTTAAAGAAAAAATTACATCAACTATCACAATCAAGAACCATGAACCAAGAAACATCAACCAAACCGGAGGTTTTTACATGCTCACCTGGGTAATGTACGACATCAAAAAAGACAGAACTCGTAACAAAGTGGCAAAACTTTGTGAAGAAGCTGGAATTTATCGTGTGCAGTATTCCGTGTTTGTGGGAGATTTGAACAATGCCCAACGCAAAGAACTGATTGCCGGATTCGTGGAACTCATCAATAAAGATGATGATTCCATTTACATCTTTCCCATGTGCACAGACGATTTCAAAAAATGCAAACTGCTGGGTCAGGCATTCGACAAAGATCTGATCGCAGATGAGGTGAAGGCATTGCTTTTGTAAAAGGAGAATATTTGAATATAAATTCTTTTTCGAAAAAAAATCAAATTATTGAAAGCGACTTTGGCAAACGTCGCCCACACAACCATGATACCAAGATTTTCGTTACACCTTCCGATGTGATAGAATATCTCTTCTGCCCGCGTTTCTTGTATTATATGCATGTGCTCAAAATCGAACAGCACGAACATAAACGTACGCTTGTGAACAAAGGCAGAGACATTCATGCTCTCAAAATGGTAACGAACAAAGATTACCTTCGTAAGAAAATTGGTTGTCTTGATAAAGAGATCGATGTTTATCTTTCATCAGAAAAACTCAAACTGGTAGGGCGCATCGATGAAGTTCTTTTCTTTGACGATGATTTTGCCGCACCGCTGGATTATAAATATGCTTTCTGGGAAGGCAATATCTACAAAACCCACAAAATTCAGCAAACTCTCTATGCTCTTCTGATCGAAGAGAATTTCCAGAAAAAGGTGCAGAAAGCTTATCTTGTTTACGTTCGCAGCAAAAACCATCTGGAAGAGATAGTCATTTCCCAAAGCATGAAGAGGGAAGCATTAAAAATCATAGAAGATATTTTCGATATTTTGAACGTGAATTACTTTCCGGCAGCAACGAAATATAAAAACAAATGTCTGGATTGCACATATCGGAATTTGTGTTGAAAAGAAAACTAATAAATTAGGAGGTTGTTTTGGAATCAACAATTTTAAAATGTAAAATTATCACTCCCATGTTTTGTTATGGAGCAGATGGAAACACGCCGGAATTAAGAGCACCATCACTCAAGGGGGCATTACGATTTTGGTGGCGAGCTATTCATCCGGATTTAGATAAACTAAAGGAAAACGAAACGAACATTTTCGGTGGCACAGGTGGAGATGAAGAAAGCAAGGCTATAAAAAGTAGTTTTTCGTTTAGAATAATTAATCTAAACCCAAGTATTGATAAATATCGCCCCCTTCCTCATCATGATAATTCTTCATATTGCAACAATTGTGAAAAACGCAACGGAAAATGTAAAAAATCCTACAAGAATGCTGCTTTTATGCCAGACTCAACTTTCGATTTAATCATCAGACCCCAAAACGAAGAAATCAAAAAATTGCTTATCTTAACCTCGATTCTCGGTGGTATCGGAGCTCGCTCGCGGCGGGGTTTTGGTTGCTTTCAGATCGAATCAATTGATGAAAACAAATTCGATTTTATGTTGAATAAAGATAGTCTTATTGATTTGATAAAAGAAATAAATCCCAATTTTGAACTCGGTAAAGAATACAATCGAAATTATCCTTACTTGCAAAAAGTGGATATTGGAAAGCCAACCAAAGATTACAATGAACTTTTGATAAAAATCGGACAAGCATCTCATAAATTTGATACGCCTTACACCGGGTCAGCAAGAAATGGTCGTTACGCTTCCCCAATCTATGTCTCAGTTTATGAAGAAAGTAACGAATTTTATCCGATTATCTCAACATTAAATAGAACAATAAATAAAACTAGCAATCATGAAAAAGATGAAGAAAACAAAAATAATTTCATCCAGGCAATCTTAGGAGGTGAATAATGGCTGATTATCTGATGCTCTTCTCAATTTCTCCTGTTCAGAGTTTTATCTCAAATTCACGCAAAACACAGGATTTAGCCAATTGCAGCAGAATTCTATCTGATCTGACAAAATCTCAATTAGATTTATTGCAACAAGAAGATTCGGTGGAAGTGATTTTTCCCGATAGAGATAGCAAATACTTGCCCAATCGCTTTCTGATCAAAGTGAATGCCAAAGATGAAGCCTTTATTGGCGAATTAGGAAAAAAATTAGAAAAAAATTTTCAATCGCAGCTTCTTAAAAACTCATTTCAAACCGTTGATAAAAGCGACCCGATTTTTCGTGCCCAAATTAATGGTTATTTTAAATCATATTGGACGGCAGTTGAAATGAAGGAATCTTATCCCAAAGCATACAATGAATTGGAAAGAAAACATGCTGGAACAAAAAATCTACGAATGTTCGAACAGCTTGGAGATGGAAAGGGAGAACAGGGCAGAAAATGCTCTTTATGCGGAGAGTATAATGCACTAATTTACAAAGAAAAAAAACCT
>LKUH01000521.1 GCA_001412425.1 Candidatus Cloacimonas sp. SDB | reverse complement strand
CACGATTTTGATTGGCATTTGCCAGATTTGTTCTGGAAATATTTCCTCTGATACCCAGATGATAAAGCTTCTGAGGATGAGCATTCAAACATGCTTCAATATCCCGCAAACTGCTTCTATAAGTCAATTGTGCAAAACTCATACTGAGAAATTGATCCCAACAATTGAAATGACGAACCTTAAAGTTACCATTATATTTTCTCACTATCTTATCAAATTCATATTTTGGAAAACAGCACATGATTTGAGAAAAAATCGTTTTACCATTATTCATTTTCCACCTCCAGGGAGCAATGTGAAAAATGAATTTACGATTTCAAATCGAAAAATATTTTTTATGCCATTTTACCCACTTATAATCTGCGTCTTCACGATTTCATGCTGTCTCTAACTGGACAGCAGTGAAATTTTCTATATATTTTAAAGGCTTTGCTGCTGTAGCTTTTGTTACTCCATCTCCTGAAATATAGCCCAGAACAGGTTTTCCTGTCGGCTCTCCGGCTTCATTTTCACGATAGAACTCCACTCTTATTCTCACCGGATTTTCATCATCTCCCAGTATATCATTTCCTGCACTGTCAATTTCAAAAGGATTATTATAAAGCCAGCCCAACCCGATTGCAGCAGTTCCATTCTCTTCATTGACATTTTTTCGTTTCGATCCGATGAATTTTCTTTTTTCCAGCGAAACATTAGGAGAGTTGATACTGGAAGTAACCGTTCCCAGCCTTTTCCCAGCTTGATAAATTCCCCTGCCGGATACAATACCTTCCGTTATGAACAGCACCATTTTTTTATCATTTCCTGAAGCGATATCCTGTTCCAGAGCTTCTTTCCCGACAAAAGATGGTTTTCCCATATCAATTGCCGCATCGAAAAGGGGACAATTTACCGGAGTATGAAATTTATCGTATTCACTTCCATTTAAAGGCAAGCCAAAACTTCCTGCGGAAATCCGGTTCTCATCCCTGCCGCCTAAACCTACCAGCAGACCACCATGTTTTAGTACTTCCTTAATAATTCTCTGGAATTGCTCTTCCGCAACTTCAACCGGAACATAAAGCTCCCAGCCCCACCGATTAGTATAACCCGTTCTGCTCATGATATAGTTGTAACCTTCAAACTCAAATTCATTGAAAGTAAAAAATCCCATATTTTTATCCGGTTTGTTGCGATTCTTCAAGCCTCTATTACCATATAACTCCGCTATTACTTTATAGGAATAAGGACCTTGAATATCTATCTTGGCAATTTTATGCGAAATATCTGCAGCTTCCACATCTTCATTTTCTTTTTTGTAGCTGTAAATATGATCGATATCTGCTAACAGGCCTTTATCTGAATCTGTAATGTCATGCCCGGCATTGATAACCAGAATAAATTTGTCTTCCGACAATCTCATGATTATAAGATCATCCAGGACAGTACCTTTTTCGGTAAGTAGCAGAGAATACTTACATTGTCCAATTCTCATATTTTCAATATTGGCGGGAAGAACTCTGTCCAGTAAAGTAACTGCATCTTTTCCACTGAACTGAATTTGAGCCATATGATCGATATTGAAGACAGCTACTTTTTCAATAGCTTTAGCTTCTTCCAGAACAGAAGTTATGTAATTAACAGCCATATGATATTCGCCGAAATTGCTTAATTTTATCTGTTCATAAGGACGATTCAGTTTTTCAGCCATCATTTTCTGATACCAGATTTCAGTTTCGTAAAGTGCTGTTTTTCTAGGGTTTTGAGGATAATCAAATCCAATCTTTTCCATCATAATCTCCTTGAGTTATTTAATTTTAACAGATAATTTTTGGTGCAGTTCTTTTTTGTAAAGAAGATTCTTAAAACAAAAAGACCTGCAAAAATCGCAGGTCTTTTCAGTAAATTTATCTTTCAGATTAATTTCTTATTTTTTTAACCGTTTTATCATTATGTTTATTTAAATGAATGTATCTGTGATAAGCAGATTCAGCAAATTTCTTTATTACATTCGGTAAATCTGAATTCTGCCAGGTTTCAATGAAATCACCCTGGTCTAACAGACTCTGATCTATCAGATAATAATTTTCTGCCTCCGGATCAAATTGCACTGATTCGTTATTAATATCAATCTCCTTTTCATCAAAAACCCTGGCTAAAAACCCATTAACAACATACGCAAAATTGTTGCCCAGATCTACTTTATCCTCAGAATTGTTTATCTGATCTCTCATCTTATGTAGAAACTCATTACCGATGCCTGCAAAAGAAACCTGTTTCTTCATAAATCCTCCTTAAATTTCATTCTCACTTAAAAAAATATACTGATTTGTTTCACAATGTAAAATAATTATTACCTCCCGCTAATTTGTTCATGATCTGTTAATATCAGGCTTGAATGATTTGTCTTTTTTGATTTAATTTTTATTACATTCACAAAATTAAATTTAATTATAATTGCAGAATTGGCAAGCAAAATTTATTCTATTTTATTATCAGAATTTTTGGTAGATAACAGCTCATTCTCTCAAATTGAGAAAGCTGATTTGGAGTACAGCTTCCAGCTCGAATCAAACAAGAACAAAACTATTTTTCAACCGAATCATTTCTCAAGATAAATACTGAAAAGCCTGAATAGAATTCCATAAAATATTAAAAATTATGAAGTAACACTCACGAATAAAGGCTTTACCATAAATTAAGATATTTCTTACTTGACTAAACATTATCTCTATAGCTCTTTTAAATCCTCTGAAGGAGATATTTTTAATGAAAAATAAAATCTATTTCAAACCATTATTCAAAAAAAGTGATCTTACCGAAAGATGTGAAGCCATGAAATCGATCCTCAATGCTCTGCCTCTTCAGAATCAGTTCAAAGAGAAGAACATGATAGGTGTTAAAACCCATTTTGGAGACGTGAACAATACCACCCACATCGCTCCCGAAGTAATTAGAACAGTCGTTGACAAGCTTAAAGAACTTAATACTCTGCCCTTTGTTATGGAGACTTCAACTCTGTACTCCGGTCCCAGAAAGAATGCTGTAACCCATATTGAACATGCTTATAGTCATGGATTCAGCTTCGAGAAAATAAATGCCCCCATCATTATGGCAGATGGATTAATGGGAAATGCAGAGCTGGAAGTTAAAATACCGGGTGAATTATTCGATTCTGTCAACATTGCCAGAGATGCTGTTTACAGTGATGCCCTGGTTATTGTTTCTCATCCTACCGGCCATATCGTCACAGGCATTGGTGCCTGTTTAAAAAATCTGGGCATGGGACTGGCTTCCCGAAAGGGTAAGATGAGACAACATTCTTCCATCTATCCTCAGATCAAAATCGATCAATGCGTTTTTTGTCTGGAATGTTATAAATGGTGTCCCGAAAATGCAATCATCAAACATAGTGATCATGTTGTTATCGATGCAGAAAAATGTATCGGTTGCGGCGAATGCCTGGCAGTTTGTAAATATAATGCTGTAAAATATAATTTTGCCGTGGAATCTGAGGAACTGCAGAAAAGAATGGCAGAATACGCTTTAGGAGCAGTAATTGATAAAAAGGATAAATGCCTGTTTATCAACGTACTTACCGATATGACTTCTCAATGTGACTGTATGACGATAACACAAACACCCATAATTAACGATATTGGCATATTGGCAGGTTATGATCCGGTTGCTATTGATCAGGCAACTCTGGATCTGACCAGAGAAAATAATGAAGCTGATCTGGGTCGTATGTCCAGCTCCCATCTCAATCCTGAAATACAATTAGCTCACGCCGAAAAAATTGGATTGGGAAGCAGAGATTACGAACTGATTAAAATTTAAGGAGGATACTATGTTCTGTCCTAAATGTAGAGCTGAATATGTTGAAGGGATAACTCACTGCCCGGATTGTAATGTGAAGTTGGTGAAAGAACTTGCAGATGATTCCCTGGATGATAAGATTGATCTGGAAATTGTTTTTGAGACTCCGAATCCAGCTTTGATCCCTATCGTAAAATCTATCCTGGAAGATGCCGGGATCTATTATAAAACCAAAAGTGAGGGACTGCAGACGATATATGCTTTGGGTCTGGTAAAATTCCAGGTTAAAAAAGAGGAAGCTCAAACTGCCAGAGAATTACTTAAAGATCTAAAAAAGGAATAGGAGTCGATATGAAAAGTACCAAATTATTTCTCATTTTACTTTTACCGGCACTGCTTGCACAATCTGTATATTCATTGAGCAAGATTCTGCCGAATTTTAAAGATAAGAGCTCGGAAGAAGTTCTTGTTGAAGTTGATCTTACCGAAGATATCAATAGATTCGGTTTTGAACTTTTTAACCTAATCAATACGGAGAAGGGTAAAGAAAATATTTTTATTTCCCCTTTAAGTATTGCACTTGCTCTTCAAATGGTTAACAATGGAGCTGAAAGGGCAACTTTAGAAGAAATTAACTCAGTGCTGAATAACCCTGAAGTCAACCGATTGAGCCTGAATAATGCCTATCAGAAACTGCAGGAGAAACTTCTTTCTAAAGACGAAAAAGTAGATTTTACCATAGCAAACTCAATCTGGCATGATTACAATTTTATTTTCAATCAGGAATTTCTTGATGTTAATAATAAATACTTCAATGCTTACATCAAAGACCTTAATTTCAGATCTCTGAGCGCAGCTGATGAGATCAATAAATGGGTCAGTGAAAATACCAGAGAAAAGATCAATAAAATAGTGGGACCTGAAATTGATCCGCTCACTGTAATGTATCTGATCAACGCAATTTATTTTAAAGGTGCCTGGCAAAAGGAATTCGACCTTAAAAGAACCCGATTTGGCACTTTTCAACCCGATATAAGCTGTAAAATGATGTCCACAACTGATGTATTCCCCTATTTCGAACATGAGCGCTTTCAATCTGTACAGCTGGCTTACGGAGACAGTGACTTTGCCATGACCATTTTCCTGCCTAAAAGAAATGAGAATCTTGATGATCTGATAGAATATATCAATGACCTCAGATGGGATTATTTCAAAGATCAGTTAAAAACAGCAGAGGGCTTTCTCCAAATGCCCCGATTTACCCTGGAATATGAATTATCACTCAATAATATTCTGCAGGATATGGGTATGGTATCAGCTTTCACACCGAAGGCAGATTTCAGTAGTATTACTTCTGAAGAGCTTTTCATCAGTGAAGTTAAACATAAAACTTTCATCCAGGTGAATGAAGAAGGTACTGAAGCTGCAGCTGTTACAAGCATAGGCATGGAAACTGTTTCTCATCAAGAACCGGACTTTGTAATGAGGGTCGATCGTCCTTACATATACTTCATACACTTCAATGATCTGGTCATCTTTATGGGAAAAATGATCCACCCGGTTGATTAATAATCATGAAATTGATCAGATCGCTTCTTCTTATCAGCTTTATTTTACTGGCATTAACAGGATTATCAGCCCAGGAAAAAGATTATAGAATTACTCGCGTATTTATAGAAGCGGAACTCAATTACGACGGTTCCATGCTGGTTCAGGAAACCAGAACTTTTTACTTTCAGGGAAAATTCAGTTATCTGTTTAGAACTTTCCCCAAAAACGGCCCAATAGCTTTTACCGATATTTCAGTAGCTGAAGGAGCAATAAAATTTAAGGAATCTACTTCCCAGGAAAGTGGAACCTTCACCATCAACGAAGATAACAAAAATATTCGCTTGAAATGGTTTATCACTGCTCAAAATGAATCCCGCACCTTCCACATCTCATATAAAGTGCTGGGAGCAGTCAAAAAATTCCAGGATAGCGCTGTTCTCTATCATCAATTCATCAGTCCGGAATGGGATAAATCACAGTACGATATTCTTTTAACTGTAAAAACACCTGAGCTGTTGAACCGCTATAACGTTAAACACTGGCTGCATGGACCTCTCTGGGCTGAATCACGGCTGGAGTTTGACGGAACTATTACTGCCTGGTGTGACAGGCTGCCAGCCCGAAACTATTTTGAGATCAGAGCTTTGTATCCCATCAGCACTTTTCCCGAAGCTCCTCAGCTTAGCGGTTTTATTGAAAATGATATTCTGGAGCAGGAAGCAATCTGGGCAGAGGAAGCAAATGCTCAGCGTCAGAAAGCGATTGATGCACAGATACGCAAAGCAGAATATCATAAAATCGGCGCCTGGTTAATACCTCTACTCTCAGCCTTGTTGATATTATTCTGGATATTCATGTTCTGCAAATACGGAAAAAGACCCAAAGTGGAACGAGCAGGAGATATTTTAGCAAAAAAACCTGATGATATACCTCCAGCCCTGGCAAGTTATCTTCTGAATTCCAGGACCATAACCGGACCCTGCCTGATTGCAACAATATTGGATCTTGCTCAGAGGAATCTGCTTAATTTTGAACATACCGAAATAGAAAAAAGGAGAGGTAAATACCAACAGCAATATGCCTTTCAATTAAACCGAGAAATTTATGAAATCAACAAAGCTGAACTTCAGGATTTCGAGATCGAACTGATCGAATTTCTTTTTTCAGATCTCAATAAAGGTGATGAAATTCTTCAGATCAAAACTCTGAAGAAAAACAGACATAAATTTCAGAAATTCTTTTCTAAATGGAAAAAAGTTATTTCCCGTGTCGGTAAAGAAAAGAACTGGTTTGATAAAAAAAGTATAAAAGCCGGAAATATCTCCTTAATTGCCGGTCTGATTTTTCTACTTATAGCAGGAGTTTTTGTGATCTGGTTTAGCACAATATCAATCATTCTGGCAGTTTCTGCTCTAATTGTTACGATCTTATCCGCGGCAATTCCCCATCATACTTTTACAGGAAAGGCGAAATATAATGAATGGAAAGCATTCCGAAAATATTTGAAGAAATATCATTACCGGGATGAATCAGAACAGGAAGTTCTGGAGAAGATAAACGATCTTTTTATTTATGGAGCTTTATTCGGGCTCAAGCAGAAAGTTTTTAAAGAACTGGGTGGAATTATCCCTTCGGAGCATCATAAACACTATCTTCCCTGGTATATCATGCACAGTAACCGCAGCAGTTCCTTCACACCTGATGCTTTTGGAAAGGCTTTAGCTTCTATGATATCTACAACCGGATCTGCCATGAGCAGTGCTTCCGGAGCTGGTGGAGGAGCCAGTTCGGGTGGCGGAGGTGGATCTGGAAGTGGCGGTGGAGGAGCTGGATAGGCTTTTCTGGAGTAATAAATGAAGGGTAAAGGAATATTCTGCCTGGAAGCCAAATGGTATAATGACCTAAGAAAAAAATCTTCTGTTCGTCCAATTCTGGAATTGCTGGAGATGAATTCCAATATTCCGTACATTTACGCTGATTGTGCCACAGCAGCTGAATTTGAATTTTTCCTGAAAAAATGGGCTTTAAAAAAATATATTTCCTATCCAATTTTGTATCTTGCTTTTCACGGTTCCGAAAATGGTATCTGGATATCAAACCAATTCATCACACTGGATGAAATAAGCCTGATACTGAAAGGTAAATGCACAAATAAAATAATCCTGTTCGCTTCCTGCAGCACAATAAATATCGATATGATAAATTTAAAGAATTTTCTCCAAACAACAGATGCTTTAGCTATATGCGGATATAAACTTATTGTTCCCTGGATCCAATCAACCGCACTGGAATTAATGATCCTGTCTGCTATGCAGGACAATTGTTTCGATGGCAGAGGAATTGCTGCTATTAAGTTGAAACTCGATGAAATTGCCAAAATGTTCACACCTCTGGAATTTACCATTCTAACCAAAAAAGAAATCTGAACTTGAACCCTTAAAGGATTATTTAATGAAAAACCTGACTATTTTGATAATGTTATTATCCTTGATGTCTAATCTTCTTTCGCTGGAATTGCCTGAAACAAAAATTATTCCTGATACAATTTTTATCCATGATCGCATGCTGATAGATAATTATGCCTGGCTGAAGGACAAGACCAGGAAAGATCAGGAAGTGCTACAGTTTCTGCAGAAAGAAAATGATATCACTCAACAGTTTATGAAAGATACTGAAAACCTGCAGAATCTGCTTTACGATGAATATATTTCCAGACTGGCCAGGGATGAAAGTTCTGTCCCTGTTAAAATAGATAACTACTTCTATTATAACAGAATTGAAGCCGATAAAGATTACAAAATTCACTGCCGCAGAAAAAATGAACCTGACGCTTCAGAAGAAATTTATCTTGATGAAAATGAACTCGCCCAAGATTATGATTTTTTCCATCTTTATGAACTTGAAATAAGTCCGGATCATAATCTACTCGCTTACACAATAGATACTACCGGTTTCGAAAATTATTCCCTTTATATAAAAGATTTAAGGCAAAATAACATAATTGAGACATTTCACATTCCCATAGATGATGTAGTCTGGACAGAAGACAATGAAACAATTTTTTATTCCACTATAGACAGTACCGGAAGAAGTAATAAGGTTTACAGGCACAAGTTAAATTCTGCTCAGCCAGATGAACTGGTGTTTCATGAACCGGATGGGGCTTTCTATCTCTGGTTAAATAAATCCAGAAGTAAAAACTACATCTATCTGATCAGCTCCAGTAAAACCACTTCCGAAGTATGGTTCCTGCCAACCAGGACGCCGGATCAGACTTTTCAGGTTATCCAGAAACGGCAGCCAGGCAGAGAATATTATGTAGAAGATTACCATAAAATCTTTTACATCAGAACAAATGCTGACAGTGCCCATAATTTCAAGATCATGATAGCACCTGTCTCAGATCCGAAAATCGAAAACTGGCAGGAGTTTATCGCTCATAGAGATTCAGTATATCTGCAGTTTGCGGTTTTCGAAAATTTTTTAGTCCAAATTGAAAGAAAGAAGGGGACTAAATCAATCAGGTTTACTGACCACCACAAAACCTGGGAACAGGAAATCACTTTTGCCGAGAAACCTTATGCTTTATTCGCTGGTGTGAATCCAGATTATTTCACCAATGTCTACGTCTACCAATATGAATCGCTGTTAACACCTCTCAGTACTTTCGAATTCGATCTGGCTTCCGGAACTTCAAAGTTACTGAAACGCAAAAAAATAAATAATTATGACCCGAATAATTATGATTCAACCATAATGTTTGCAACCGCTTCCGATGGAACCATTATACCTGTCTCTCTGGTTTACCGAAAAGATCAGATTTCACCTGACGGTAATCCTCTTATTCTTTATGGTTATGGTTCTTATGGCGATCCGCAGGATCCTTATTTTTCCAATTCCAGAGTCAGTCTTTTAGATCGGGGAATCATCTCTGCTACGGTGCATGTGAGAGGTGGGGGTGAATTTGGTTTTGATTGGTACAAAGCGGGAAAAAAGGAAAATAAAATCAACACTTTCACCGATTTTATTTCTGCTACAGAATTTCTTATTTCGGAAAATATTACTACCTCAGATCAACTTGTGATTCACGGAGCCAGTGCTGGCGGTCTGCTTATTGGAGCAGTTTTAAACATGAGACCCGACCTGTTCCGGGGAGCTGTTGCCGAAGTTCCCTTTGTCGACGTTATCAACACCATGCTGGATTCATCTTTATCTGCAACTGTTTCAGAATATGATGAGTGGGGTAACCCCAACCTGAAAACTGAATTTGATTACATTTACTCATACTGTCCTTATCAGAATGTTAGTGTTCAAAACTATCCGGATATTCTGGCAATTGCAGGATTTTATGATCAAAGGGTCAATTACTGGGAACCGGCAAAATGGATATCCCGGATCAGAGAATTGAAAACCGATAATAACAGACAATTATTGTTCACTTTTATGAATTCAGGTCATAGCGGTAGTTCAGGGATTCACAGCTATTATCGGGAAACTGCTTTTATACACGTATATATACTTAAATTATTCGGCATATATGAATAAAAAAGAGACGCCCGGGGCAGGCGTCTCAATTGACAATAGGAGGTTGAGCCTATTGAATCTCAAAGTTATAAGGCATAACTTTGAGAATTTTTTCGTTACCGTAGATTTTCCAGTTATTGTAAGAATTATATAAGCTTTTCAGCTCTGTTGGAATCTGATCCTCAATAATTTTACAGGAAAGATCAAATCCAATGGAGAGATCATTCGATCGGGAACCAGTATATTCCACCAGCTCGATTTCATGTTCCAGCTCAGCCAGTTCAGCCATCTCTTCCACTGCTAATTTCATGCCTCCCAGCTTATCTATCAGACCTCTTTCCAATGCCTGATTCCCAGTCCAGATTCTACCCTGAGCTATTTCGTGCACGGCTTCTTTATCCATATCTCTTCCTCTGGCAACGTAAGAAATGAATTGATCATAAGTATGGGCTATCGCTTGAGCAAACTTGGTTTTCTCTGCACTGCTCATTTTTCTGGATGTGCTCCCAATATCTGCAAATCTGCCTTTTTTGACGGTTGACCAGTTTACGTGGATTTTCTGGTACAGCTCTTCCAGGTTGAAAAATATTCCAACTACTCCAATAGATCCCGTGATTGTAGTCGGTTGAGCTATTATTCTGTCACTCATCGTGGAGATAAAATATCCGCCTGAGGCGGCTGTGCCTGCCATTGAAATAATCACCGGTTTTTTGTTGTCACCGCTATTACAGAGTTCAACTTCCCTGCTGATGATGTCGGAAGCAAGGGCTGAACCGCCACCGCTGTCAACCCGCAGTATTATACCTTTTACAGATTTATCCTCTCTGGCTCTTTTAATTGCGCTGGCTGTAGTTGCCGAGCCTATGGTCTTTCCGGATTTACCCTTTCCCTGATGAATATTTCCGATACAGTAAATTAAAGCAATTTTCTCTTTTTTCTCATCACTCCAGTCATACCTGATCTTATCCTGACAAATGCTTTTTACCACTTCGGCATCGTCCACCAGTTCTTCTAATCGTTCCTGCAATTCATCTTCAAAAATTATCCCGTCAATCAAACCCTGCTCAAGAGCTTGTTCAGCAATGAAATACGGGCCATTATCAATCACTTCTGCCGCGCTGCTACGAAGTTTTTCACCTCTTCCCTGTGCAATCATTTGTACAGCTTCATTGTAGATATCTTCTAACAGATATTCATAAGATTCTTTTTCCGATTCCGTCATTTCAGATTCAGAAAACATATTGCCTGCTGTCTTGAATTTATGACTTCTGAAGTTCTGCACTTCTATACCCAGAGTATCCAGTAATTCACTTACATAGGGAACTGAGACAGCAACACCTTTCAATTCCAGCCAGCCGGAAGGATGAAGATAAATCTCATCAGCAACAGAAGCAGCAAAAATATATTCCAGATTCCCAACATTTTCAAAGTAAAATACTACTTTCTTCCCAGAAGCTTTAAAGTCCATGATTGCTTCCTGCAGCTCCTGTATTCCCGCAAAACTCAAGCTGAAATCAGCTGATTTCAAAACTATTCCCTGAATTCTTTCTTCCTGTTTTAAATCATTCAACAGCTCAATGATCTCGCTTAAAGTCTTTTCTTTCTGATTGATTATATTAAAAGGTCCTATTTGATATGATGTCTTTTTTTCTTTTATCTCACCCTGAAGTTTGAGATCATAAACCCGATTTGGTTTTTTACTGTCCAGAATGGATCTGTAATTCTTATCTGACAAATGAATGAACCAGGACCCGCCCGCAGTTTTATTATTTTTATCCAGAGTAGCGCTACTTCCAATTCCCAATCTGGCAAAATTAAATCCAAAATTAACGCCAAAGGTTTCAGTTTCAAATTGATAATTTCCACCCAGTAAAATACCGTTCAATAATTCACTTTGAATACCAATCACAGGCTTTTCCCATTCTTCAGTCTGATAATGTATATCTGCAGTAAAAGTAAGCCTGCTGCCCAGTTCACTGCTGAATGCCAATGGTCGGAAAGCAGCGCCCAGCACATATTCGGACTTTTCGTAATCGAACAATTCTGCTGCTGATAGACCCAGAGAAAAATATTCTACAGGTCGAACTAAAAGAGAATAGGAAAAATCACCCTTTTTGAAGTGTTTGTTTCTCCATTGATAACCTAAACCATGGTAGAAATTCCGCATAATCTTACCTGATAGATTCAATTTATGAAAATCATCCTGATAATGATCGAATAGATAGGATACTCCCTTGGAATTGAGGAACAACGAGAATTCATCGGAGTAAGTTTGGAAGTCCTCATCATAATAACTTTCCAATGTAATTCCGGACCCATTTCCAAAAGCCAGTGCCGCCGGGTTCACTCGAGCTGCGAAATGCCCTTGAGGAGCTGCCACTGAATGCTCGGGAAAATATATCTCCGCGAAATTCAGATGTGCTGTTACTATTAAAATTATTGCTGCTATTGTTTTTTTCACTTTAATTTCCTCCAGTTAATTTTTTTTATTCTTTCACGATATTCCAATCAGATTGTTATAGTAATTCATCAAGAGATTCAAGATAGATATTGCTGTTGGATGTCTGGATTCTAAGTAAATATCCCCCCGATCCCAGTTGACCTGAAAGATGATCAGCGCTGATCTTATCAGCAGTTAATCCGGGTAGATCGGTACTGATCTTACCATTGGTAGTGCTGACTCTTAAGTCTGCATCCAACCGGGAAGAGAGCTGTAATCTGATCTTGCTGTTATTGGTAATTATATCAAGATCATTATGTAATTCAATTATTTCCAATTCTATCCTGCCATTTAATGTAAGGACTTCAGAAAGAACAGGGCACTGAGTGATCTTTATGCTTCCATTGCTGGTCTTTGCTGATACTTCATCAGAAACTCTATCGATAATGATGCTGCTGTTGCTGGTCATAACAGTTAATTTGCCCTGTACTTCTTCAGCTATGATACCACTGTTACTTGTCTCACCCAGGATATCACCCTGATGATTTTTAATATTAAGCGAGCCATTTAAGGTTAATAATTCGCAGTTTCCTGAAGTATTATTAATAGTGATTGGACCATTGGTAGTAACGATATTATCCAGTTCTATTTCTTCCGGCAGATCTATGGTATAATTGACCTGTACTCTGGGATTTCTGGAGAGATGTTCTGTGGCTATCGAAAATTCCTCACCCTCTTCGATAACAATCTCCACCTGCTGTAATTCTGCTTCATCATATTGAGTTGCTTTTGTGATCTTCACCCGCATATAATCCATGTTCCAGGAGTTTATCTCAATGGGTCCATTAATATTATGAAGTGAAAGTCTGCTTTTGGCAGCGGGGTAAAATTCCCGTTCCAATATTTCTGATTTAGTATCTTTATTATTAAGATTAAACCCGAATGAATTGCTGAACTCATTTTTGCCCTCATCATTGTTAATAATGTGTTTAGCAATCTTTTCCGGACTTTTCCCCACCAGAGAGACAGATGTCTTCACAATGGTTTTTATCAGTCCACCCAACATCCTACCCCAGAAACCGGTAAGTTCCTTATTCTCATCTCCTTCAACAATAATGCCGTCGGAACTGATTTCGACACGCTGATCGTCATCTACAACCAGAATACCTCTTTCCCCTATTTCCACTTTGGTATCATCACTTGAAAAAACCTCAAGTTTATCTCTGGTAAATCTTACATTTTCATCATCTGTAATTATTTCAAGCATTTCAGCATTAAAAAAACAGTCAGCCCCATCTTTGGAAAATCGATATGATTTACTGCCGGGAAGTTTTAACGATATCCTGGCCTCATATTTACTGGATAAAGAAAGGAGTTTTTCACTTATTTCAATATTCAGATCATCTTTTTTATCGTATTTTACTATGATCTCATTACCATCATAAAAGTTGATATTGTTCAATTTCACATTTTCAAAATTCAGAAAGACCTCTTGTTCTCCCGGAAACATGAATTCTTCCTGAACTGCTTCTAAAATAAGCACACTTAATAACAGAACTGTGATTATTATTCCCCTGCAAGCTCTTAACATTTTTCCTCCTATTTTTTGACGTTTATGCAAATTAACATCCGATTGCACATATATTTTAACTGACTGCTATTCAATCACTTACCTTTTCAGATAATTTGATGAGCTGCAAATCATTTATAAAAATGATAATAATTGAAACCCTTCGTTATCATATAAATAAAAGTGATGAATATTTTCCTGGCAGCAATTAAAATGTTACTTATTTCCATGTTGACTCCTATTTTATTTCCTTGCTTTTATAGATAAAAGTTGAAATTATAAAAAGTAATCCGCTTACCAGGATCTGGATCAAACTTCTCCAGGATAAAACCAGGTCCTGCCAGTTAAGATAGATTAAATGCCTGATCTCTTTTTCAGTTACGAAAGAGTCTAATCCTCTAATCGTGTTAGTTTTAAGTAAATGGATAATATTGTTGAGAGGTAAGGGTAAATTCCATCCCAGCAGGAAATTTAAGATTAATACCAGGAAATGGATGCCAACAATGATTGCTAATCCCTGCAGGAAGGCTTTATCTTTGAATAGAGCTGAGAATAAGAAACAGAAACTTCCAATGATTAAGGTTATCTTCATCATTCCTACCAAAGCCTGCAGCCATCCTGCCAGCAAAAAATCCAACCTCAATTGATTAAGCGACAGCAGGATAACGACCACAATAATCAGATTTAATAAACCAATAGCCAGATAAGTCAGCCAGTTACCGGCAATTCCAGAAACATACTTGGAAAGGGATCTTAACCAGACAGAAACCGGTTGTGAGCGGTGAAATAGCTCTGAGTTCCAGCGGATATCTTCATTTAAACCGCTTTGGGTCATTATAAGTGTGAAAATTGCAGCAAGAATAACAGGAAAACTCATTATTCCCAGTCCAGCAACATAACTTATTATGTGTACGCTGGGAGCATCGCTGAAGTCTATATCTGCCAGATTGATCTGCAGATCTGATCCTAAAAAAGCGATCAATAGAGCTATTGCGATCAAAATGTAATATCCCAGAATGATCCAGATCGGCATTAATAATGTCTTTTTACCAATCTGAAGATCTTTTTTTAATAGTGCTTTGAATTTACGCATTTGAACCTCCTACCATTCCAAGAAAGAGATCAGATAAAGTAGGCCTGCTTTCGATTGCTCCCTCTAACGAAACATCTTTGGAAACAATTGCACTAACGTTTCCCAGAGTCGGAGAAATCAGAATCGGATCGTAAGCAATTAATTCTTCTTTTCTGGAAGTTGGCACAGTCAATACTTTATATCTGTCCTTCAATTCTGCGATATCTTCATGTAAAACAACTTTTCCTTTATCAATAAATATAATATCCTGTAAAATATGCTCTACTTCTTCTACTTGATGAGTGGAAATCACAATTGTCTTTGTTTCATCGAAAAACTCGCCCAGAATAGTGTTAAAAAATTCTTTGCGGAAAATAATATCCAGTCCCAGAGTCGGTTCATCCAGCAGCAGGATTTTAACATCCAGAGATAAAGTTATCAACAGATAAAGTTTGGTTTTCATTCCCTTGGAAAGATTCTTAACTTTCTGATTCAGAGGAAGATCGCTACCGGCAAGCAGTTGTCTGGCTTTATCTTCCTTCCAGGAATCATTCAACGATTTAACGTATTCCAGGGTTTGTTTTACGGTTAATCTGTCTTCCAGACTGTTTACATCCGGAATGAAGGCGACATGTTTGTGGATCGATTCGCGGTGCGAGTGTATCTCTTCTCCTAATAAACTGATTTGACCCTTGAATTTGAGATAGCCCAGAATACTTCTCATCAAGGTAGATTTACCGGCACCGTTCTTTCCCAGCAGTCCGATGATTCTTCCTGCCGGAAGCTGCAGACTTACATCATCCAGAGCCTTGAATTTGCCGTAATATTTGGTCAGATGATTAATTTCGATTACATTCATGATCAATACTCCTTTAAATATAGTGAATCGATTATCTCGATAAGATCATCCCGCTCAATACCTAAAGATCTGCTCTTTAAAATAACTTTTTTAAGATCTTTCTGCCTGAACTCTTCACTTCTTCTTTTTTTCAATTTCTGTTTGGAACCTGACTGTACGAACATTCCAATCCCCCTTTTTTTGTACAAATACCCTTCATTTAATAATTCACTTACAGCATTGGAAACAGTCTGCGGATTAAGTTTATACTGCTGCGCCAACACTCTTATTGAGGGTATGACCTCATCCTCTTTTAATGCCCCGGAGATGATAGCGTTCTCTATTTCTTCCTTAATCTGCAAGTAGATCGGTTTTGTTTCATCAAACTTCATCACACCTCCTTATTTATTTAACCGTTCTGGTGTATGGGTCATGTGGTACACTGGTAATGTAGGTGTCAAGATATTTTTTTTTGATTATAGTATTTTTTTTCGTTGCTGCAGGTTAATTGTTTAATTATGAGAGGGTTAACTTATTTTAAAATCAGCACCACCCGCTCAGCGGGTGGTTTGCTCTAACCCTATAAGGGTTGTTACAGGCAAAGGCTAACGCCTACTGATATTTTCTTCAGCTGCATACATTCTCTGGCTTCCCCTAAAGGGGTTTATTATTGCCTTATTTTACTTGCTTACCCGTAA
>LKUH01000520.1 GCA_001412425.1 Candidatus Cloacimonas sp. SDB | reverse complement strand
ATAAGACCACATAGTTCATTAGGTTATTTGACACCAATGGAATTTTCGAAGAACTCTGATCTTTCATTCGCTACGCTCAATCAAGCTCAGAGTTCCAATAAGATTAATGAAAAAACTAACTTTTAAAACTGTACAAAAATTGGGGTGCGGTCAGTTTTTTAAAATTTTATTGATTCAAAATTTTTCAGTTCCAGATCTCATAAAGCTTGATAAAATTCCATCAATCCTTCATAATTTTTCAATTGATTTACTCGGCCATATGCTTGAGCAGTAACATAATTAACCACATAATCTAACCACTCTTTTTTGTTTTCCTAAATTAAGTTGTGTACTTAAATAATTTATCCGTTTATACTCAGGTTATGTTTTAGCAACAAACTTTTATCCAGTAGACCTAAAATCACATTTTATCGAATTGTTTCCTTTCTTTTTGCGAACAAAAGAATATTCCCGACGGATCATCTATTGGGGCTATACAATATAAGTGATTTCACTACAAAGTATTTGATTAAAAAACAAGGAATTTTAATCCGAATGTAACAATATGTGATTTCAGCCCCGTATCTCTGTTATAATAACTGTAATCCAGACTAACACTCTTTAATCCGAATTTCCAAATGAGTAGACCTGTGAGAATATCGATATATTTTATACCGAAACCGAACTGTGAAGCACTGAACTCTGAAAGATCATAGTCAGATGTATAAAATTCTTCTGCAGATAAATGCTTTTCATAGGGAGCAAAGTATTTTGAGGCTGTCTGTGTATAATATCTGTAGGATGGATATAACGTGAATTTGTCAGAAATTTTGATCGGGATCTCCATTTCTGCGGTATGAGACTTAATGTCCCAATCATCAAAATAGTACCTGTAGTAATTTCTCAACACAAAATACTCATTTATATAATAATTCAACCTGAGGCCGACTGGTGTTTTTATCCTGCTGTCAGGCAGTCTTTCAATATCATCGGCAAGCTGAAAAACATTTGTATTATCTTGGGAGGTGTAATACGGAATACTGGCAGGATTTCCTATAAAATAATTGTCCCTGTCAGAAAAATAAACCCTCTGCATCGGATTTGATAACCATCCGGTCTGGATCACAAGATCTGAGAATAGTGAAACCTGAGTATCGGGTGTCAGTATCTGAGAAAAAATGACCGAAAAGGAATAAGTGTTCCGGGTGTTATCTTCAACTAAAGTATTGCTTACAGGGCTCCATATATCCGGACCGGTGTAGTCAACTTCTTCCCCGTTACTGTTAAGAATATCCACATCTGCAAAGAAACCTTCGTTAAGATCACCACCCTCATTTAAGTAACTGATAATTTCGGTTGGATATACCGGTCTCCAATTATCAAGGAACACGTTCGCTCTAATACCAATTTCAGTATTCTTATTGTTGAAAAGTTGCGCAAAATTACCTCCGAAACCTAAAGAAGAATAATCATATTCATTGGCGTAGCTTATATTTATGCCCGTAATATTGTTCCTGTCATCCGAAGAGTGACTATATGCCACATTAGCATTGGTCCATACATCTTTTCTTGAGGCACCTGAAGATTCCACCCACGGGCTGCCTGTAACAGTATCCGATGTTGAGGCACTGGTAAAAGGGTTCAGATTGCTCGATGATGCCGAAGAATATGCGGAGACAGTGCCATCAATTGAGAGAATATCGTCTTCGTTTATCGGGATGGAGATATTTATGTATGTTGCGGCGTCTGTAAGTTCCTCCGTGCCTATTCCCCCGGTTACGGCAGCATTATTCCCGTCCTGAGTGTAGAAGCTGGTGAGGATTTCGATCTCTACAGTTTCGAGTACCCTTGTTTTATACCCGGTATTTTCCTGAGAATAAACAGAGTTGAAGACCAGGATCAGCAACATAATTATTATTGAAATATTTTTCTTAATTACATCCACATCCGCCTCCGGTTTTACCTCCGTTCGCTCCGGATGCTCCCTCCCGGTAGATCTGAAATGATGTCTCAAATTTATTTTCTTTCCTGTCGGAGAGTTCCATATCAGGATCACTCAAATTTACTTTTTCATAACCTTTGACAGTTGCACATGAAGTCAGTATTATTAAAAGAAGGAGCGTCATGCATATCTTTATCTTCATTTCCCATTTATCCTTATATTTTTAGAATTGTGAATATTTCCTTTTTCATCAACGATAATGCATTCAACATCCGGAATTTGATCAATCCTGTCAATACCGGTTTCAATACCCATCACGAATACGGCTGTTGCAAGAGCATCCGCAAGCTCTGCCGAAGATGCGAATACTGTCGTACTAAGTATGCCCGTCGCAGGATAACCTGTCCGGGGATCTATAATATGTGAATATTTTTTATTGTTAAAAGTAACAAATTTTTCATAATCGCCTGAAGTCACTACGGCTCCTTTTATGACTGGCAACAAAGCGAACGCCTTATCTTTGTTCAAAGGATTTGTAATCGCGACCTTCCACTCTTCACCATCCGGCTGTTTTCCCCAGGTGTTCATATCACCCGATGCATTGATAATGCCGGCTTTCACTCCCTTGGAAATCAGCAGTTTTTTAGCTTTATCTGCAGCGTAACCTTTACCTATACCCCCGAATCCGATCTTCATTCCTTTTAATTCTAAAAAAACAGTCTGCTTATTTTCATCAAGAATAATGTTGATATAACCGACCTGTTTTACTGATGATCTTACAACTTCTTCGGAAGGTAATTCTTTCATACTCCCGTCAAATTTCCAGATATTATCCATTGAGGCATAACTTATGTCAAAAGCACCATCAGTCAGTTTAGAGATAGCAATGGAACGCTTGATCAGCTCGAATAATTCCTCCTTAACTTTAACAGGTTTGATACCGGCATTTTCATTTATCTTTGATGTTTCGGAAGTTTCGTCCCAGGATGAGATCAATTTTTCTATCCTTGATATTTCACCAATCGCTAAATCTAAGTAGTTTTCAGCTTTTTCGGAATCGTCAGAAATTACAGTAATATCAAATCTGCTACCCATAAGTTTAACCGTCCTGTGAAATGCTTTTTCTGCAGCAGATATTTTGGGGATAAATAAATTCAGGTGATTGATGTATTCTGTCGGTGAAAAATCCTTGTATCCTGTTGTGCCGAGAACTTTCCCGTTATTATCAAAAATTACTACGAAAGGAACAGCTCCGAATACATTGTATTTTTCAAACAGCATATTATTCTTTTCCTGCTGTTCTTTTGAAAGTTTGTTCACTTTTTTTTGGGGAAAATCTGCCATCAGCATAATGTAATTTTCTTGGGAATATTTGATAAATTCTTCAGAGCTCCAGATATTTTTTGAAAGTTTTATACAGGGTGTGCACCAGTCGGATCCCTGGAATACTAATATTACGGGTTTATTCTCGACAGCAGCTTTTTTCATCGCTGTGTCAAAATCAGTCAGCCATTCCTGAGCGTTAAGTATCTGAAATACCGTGAATAGGAATGCTATTATAAGTATCGTTTTATTTACCATAAGCTTACTCCTGTAAAAGTTTGTAACATAAGTTTAGTTGTATTAATGGAAAAACACAGGTTGCTCTCATGATTACATATGCCATGTTGCCTGTTATTTGTTAAATTATGCAAAATAATTATCAAGTTCATTTCTCATTTCAATTCCAGCTCTTTCAAAACAGTTGATCAAATCATTGTCTGCTCCCTTACCACCAAGATAATCCCAGAATTTCTCAGCTATCTTTAATTCCTGTATTGTTCGTATATTGTAACCTGAGTCAAGAATATGAGTGGCAAATGAAAGCCTGAACGTATGACAGCTTGCATGGCTAGCTATTTCTGCATCTCTATTATCCTGCTTAACCGCCTTTGGAATAACCATATCATTTAAATGATTTCTTCTTTATACTCCTGACCTCGGGTTAGTTGAAATCTCTCTGGAGCAGGAAAAAACATATTGCCAGCCCCATTCTTAATTTGCATTAGTTTTCAATTCCTTAATGTAAATATACCTTTCCAAAACCGTTTGTCAAATCTTTTTCAAGCATTCCTTTTGCTTTATTCAAATGCTCTTTAATGGGTTCAGCTGTAAAAATTAATCCCATACTTTCTAATGAGTGCTCCCGAGGTACAAATTTGATATACTGTGGACTTATATATAAGTACTCTTTGTTCATAAGTTCCTTTGCAGCATTTTTTATCAATAACATTTTTGAGCCGAGACAAAGTCTGTAATATTTTCCCATTTCAATTTTAATTTCATTTGCCCAAATATTACTGTCTTCAAACAATAGACATTCATAAGCACATTTATATCTATGTAAAACCATCAAACTTATAAAGTCAGTAATTTTTGAACCGTTATCAGTTTTTAAATATTCAATAAATGAGACTGCTTCATCAATAGGACCTTCGCTGAAACCTTCCCACTCATAATACAGGTTAACACTTGTCGAAAAATTAAATGCTACTATCTCTATTATTCAAAAAGAAACGGATAGATTTTAAATTATTCTTTTTTGCCAACTTCTGCATCGTTTTCTTCTTGCTTTTTCTTTAATTGAGCCGCCAATGGACCCCAAATTAATATTAAGTGAATACCTGTTGCAGAACCAAAGATTAGTCCTATTTTATCAAAACAATCTGTATCTCTTAGTTGCAATGATAATAATATCCCCGTAAGTCCCCATATGATTGCACTTCCGATAACGTACCATCCGATTTTGCTCTTTTTCATTTTCCTTTTTTCTCCTTTTTAATTGTTTAAATTTTAACTATTTGTTTCAGTTCCAAAGTTAACCAATTTTAGCCTTTTATTTTTTATGCCTTGCACCTAACGGTTAGTATAAGAATAGTAGCCGATTGCGTGGTACTTTCCTGTCCAGTTACACAGAACATGATGCGTGGTAGAATATTTGAATAACCACCTAAACCCTTATTGCATTTAGCCTTTGTTGTGGTGTCGTTTTTTGTTAACTTCTCATTATTACTAGTCCTGAACCTCCGTGAGAAATTAAAAAAGCAGAACATACATAAAATAGCCAATTCTCTCCAATTGCTTGTCCGTTAATTATTAAATCAGAAAAATAGAAAGTAGCTACACTTGCCAATAAAGTTATTCCTGCTGTATAGTTTCCTATTTTATTAAACAATTGACTCTCTCGCTCATCAAGTTTTTTCTTTTTTCCTATAAAAGGATGAATTGCTAAAAGGGCAAGAGCAGCAAATCCTTTTTGTCCGAAAATTAGAACCGCTACCAGTAAGATAATGCCAACTGTGAGTTCCAAAATAAATCTCTTATTCATGATTAATCCTCCTTTATTAAGTAAAAAATATTTTCAACATTACATTCAAAAAATTCTGCCATTATTAGTGCTAATTTTACGGAAGGATTAAACTTGCCATTTTCAATCGCATTGATTGTTTGACGAGACACTTCCAGTTTTTTAGCTAATTCTTCTTGCGTTATTTGATTTTTATTAAAACGCATTATTTTCAAATCATTCGATAATTTCATATTCATTAGAATAATATTAACGATGCAAATGTAAATAATTATGTACACTATGTCAAGTATTATGTACATTATTTTTTGTTAAAATTGAAAATATTTCTTCTGTTTATATGTATTTGTCTGATTATTAATAGAGTGGAATTTAATATTGTCATGAGAAGTAATCTGGCTTTTTTGGTTTTCAAAATGCACCACAACGTTTCGGCATATCTGATGTTTGCCGTAGCGTAGCGGAGGCAAATATGGGTGGAGGCTCGCCGGAGGCGAACCGTAACCAGATATGCCGTGTTATGTGATGTGCATGTTTTACTTTAATCCCGATAGCAATCGGGATTGCTCTAAAAAAGAATTTTAATTTTGTTT